>CAVIOJ010000043.1:0-6386 GCA_963644225.1 Lachnospiraceae bacterium
ATCCTACTCCTATTATTTGAGTAAAAAACAAAAAACTCATGCGTTCTAACTGAATTGTTAAAATCACATGAGTTTAATAAAAATCTCTACTAGATTATTGCAAATAGCATCCTTTATTTGCCAGATGTAGCCTTCAGTCTGGCCATGGCTCTGGCAAGAGAAGCTCTGGAGTGATAATACTCTTGAATGCTCTGCTTCTGACGAAGTTGCTCCTCAGCTCTTTCTTTCGCCTCTATGGCTCTGGCCACATCAATTTCTTCCGGTCTTTCTGCAGTCTCAACAAGAAGGGTGACACGGTTATGGACGATTTCAACAAAGCCCATACCAACAACTGCCTCTATCCATTCATCGCTGTCTTCCGGTTGAAAACGCATCTGGCCCTCATCGATGGCAATTACCATATCTTCATGGTGGGCTAAAATTTCTTTTTGCCCATCAAATTCCGGCACAATAATAGAACGACATCTTCCAGAGTAAAATATTCTATTTGCAGCAATTATTTTTAAATAAAAGGTATTACTTGCAGCCATATCTTTTCCTCTCTTTTACGAAAATCTACTGCATTGTCTTTGCTTTTTCAATTACATCATCAATAGTACCAACATTAAAGAATGCATTCTCAGGATACTCGTCCATCTCTCCATCAATGATAGCCTTGAAGCCGCGAATAGTTTCTTTCAAAGGAACATAAACACCCTTTACACCGGTAAAGTTCTCTGCTACATGGAAAGGCTGTGACAAGAATTTTTGAATCTTTCTTGCACGGAATACCAAAGTCTTGTCCTCGTCAGCAAGTTCTTCCATACCAAGAATTGCAATGATATCCTGAAGTTCCTTGTATTTTTGCAAAGTCTCCTGAACCTTTCTGGCCACTTCATAGTGCTCCTCGCCAACAATATCTGGCTCAAGAATTCTAGAAGTAGAATCCAAAGGATCTACGGCTGGATAAATACCCTGTTCTACAATCTTTCTTGAAAGAACTGTAGTAGCATCCAAGTGGGCAAATGTAGTTGCTGGAGCAGGGTCTGTCAAGTCATCAGCAGGTACATAAACGGCCTGAACTGAAGTAACAGAACCATTTTTCGTAGATGCGATTCTCTCCTGTAATTCACCCATCTCGGTGGCAAGTGTTGGCTGGTAACCAACAGCTGAAGGCATACGGCCTAAAAGAGCCGAAACCTCAGAACCCGCCTGGGTAAAACGGAAAATATTGTCAATGAATAAAAGCACATTCTGATGCTTCTCATCACGGAAGTACTCAGCCATGGTAAGTCCTGTCTCAGCCACACGCATACGAGCTCCAGGTGGCTCGTTCATCTGTCCAAACACAAGGGCTGTTTTTTCCAAAACGCCTGATTCCTTCATTTCACTCCAGAGATCATTACCCTCACGAGAACGTTCTCCTACACCTGTAAAGATAGAATATCCGCCATGCTCTGTTGCGATGTTACTGATCAATTCCTGAATCAAAACAGTTTTTCCAACACCGGCACCACCGAACAAACCGATCTTACCACCCTTGGCATATGGAGCCAAAAGGTCGATTACCTTGATTCCCGTCTCCAATACTTCCTCTGCAGGATTTTGTTCTTCAAATGTAGGAGGTTCACGATGAATCTCCCAACTCTCGCTGTCTGTAATCTGTTCTCCGCCATCGATGGTCTCTCCCAAAACGTTAAACAAACGTCCTAGAGTCTGCTCACCAACTGGAGTTTTTATACCGCTTCCTGTGGCGATGACTTCCATATCTCTGCAAAGTCCTTCGCTTGAAGCCAACATGATACAGCGAACAGTTTTATTTCCAATATGTTGTGCGACTTCCATCACACATTTTTTGTCGCCATTTTTTACTTCAAGTGCTTCCCTGATTGCCGGCAAATCTTCTCCCGAAAATTCCACATCGACAACAGGTCCCATGACCTGAATGATTTTTCCCATCATCATAAAAAAAGCCTCCTTAAACTTAGCTTTTCTATTATTTTCTTCGTTTTCGCTTCTGTGCCTTTGCACCAGCGATAACCTCTGTTATTTCTTCTGTAATTGCAGCCTGTCTGGCCCGATTGTACATGATATCCAACTCGTGGAGCATATCCTTGGCACTGTTTGATGCCGTCTCCATGGCAACCATTCTGGCATTCTGCTCACAAGAGTAAGACTCAACTAAAGCGCCATAGACAAAACCAACCACATAGTTTGGTACGATACGATCCATAACCGCCTCTGCAGATGGCTTCAAGGCCAGTTCCTCGTGTGGGATATCCACAGGGATTTCCATATCAAAATCTGCTTTTTTAAGTGGAAGAAGCTGTAGTATCTGAGTTTCCTCCAAGACAGGTGTAACCATGGAAGTATAGATGATATATATCTCGTCCAACTTCTCCTGCTGATACATCTCAAGTAGTTCTTCCGCAATATTTCTGGCACGATTGAGGGTCGGATTTTGTACGGTATAGTGGAACTGCTTATCAATAGCTATTCCATGTTGTTCAAAATAGTGTCGTCCCACTTCGCCAAGAACAAAAAGCTGGTGATTTGGATGAGAAGCCAAGTGATCTTCTGCAATCTTTAATACATTGTGATTATAAGCACCAGCCAAGCCCTTGTCCGCAGTAACTACAATATATCCTACTCTTCGCTCCTCTAAGGGCTTGTCCTCATTGGATTTAAAATAAATGTCTTCCATATCCGGAAGATGGCGCAGGATTCGACTCATCTCTGACTGCAAGGTAAAGAAATATGGTTCTGTATCCTCTAACATCTTCTTGGCTTTTTTCAACTTGGAAGATGAAATCATATACATGGCATTTGTGATTTTTAAGGTATCGTTGATACTTTTCATACGATCCGATATTTCTTTTGTATTTGCCATACTATCACCTACTGTCCATCAAATTCTTTTGCTGCAGCAAGCAAGTTTTCTACCAAAGCATCGTCGATAGCCTTTGTATCTTCGATTTGCTTTCCTATTTCAGGATGCTTCAAATCGAGGAATGAAAGAATATCCGACTGCAAAGTTTTTACCTGCTTTGTTTCTGCCTTATCAAAAAATCCATTGTTTGCCAAAAGCAAGGTTATAACCTGCTCATGCAAAGAAAGTGGATGACAAAGTGGCTGCTTCAAAAGTTCCATCAAGGCTTTTCCATGAGCAAGCTGTGACTTTGTAGCATCATCCAAATCTGATGCAAACTGGGTAAAGACTTCCATCTCACGGTACTGAGCCAGGTCGATACGGATGCTTCCTGAAGCCTTTTTCATAGCCTTGGTCTGAGCAGCACCACCTACACGGGATACGGACAAACCAACATTGACTGCCGGACGCATACCGGAATTGAAGAGGTTACTCTCCAAAAAGATCTGTCCATCGGTGATAGAGATAACGTTGGTAGGAATATATGCTGACACATCTCCCGCCTGTGTTTCAATGATTGGAAGTGCTGTAATAGAACCACCGCCAAGTTCATCGGAAAGTCTGCTCGATCTCTCAAGCAATCTTGAATGCAAGTAGAATACATCACCTGGGTATGCCTCACGTCCTGGAGAACGCTCCAAAAGTAAAGACAGGGCACGATATGCTACCGCATGTTTTGACAGATCATCATATACAATCAAGACATCTTTTCCCTGATGCATAAAATATTCTGCCAATGAAGTACCAGAATATGGTGCGATATACTGCAGTGATGCAGGATCGCTTGCTGTAGAAGAAAGGACGACGGAATAATCCATAGCGCCATTTTTTGTAAGTGTTGATACTATCTTTGCTACAGTAGATGCCTTCTGGCCGATAGCAACATAGATACAAATAACGCCCTTTCCCTTCTGATTGATAATAGTATCGGTGGCAATAGATGTCTTACCTGTCTGGCGGTCACCGATAATCAACTCTCTTTGTCCACGGCCAATTGGAAACATGGAGTCAATTGACAAAATTCCTGTCTCCATTGGGGTATCTACAGATTTACGATCTACGATACCTGGAGCTTCCTGCTCCATCGGACGATAGTCATCATTTGCAATATCACCTTTTCCATCGATAGGTTCTCCTAATGCATTGATAACTCTTCCTATATAGGCATCCCCAACTGGAATACCTGCTTTTTTCTTTGTACGAACGACTTTCGTTCCTTCTTTGATTCCTGTATCACGGCCAAACAAAATAACACCGATTTCATTGGCACGGATATCCTGAACCATTCCTTTTACTCCATTATCAAAAATAACGATCTCACCATACATAGCATGATCAATGCCATAGATAGTAGCGATTCCATCACCAACCCAGATGACTGAGCCAGTTTCCTTGCTCTCTTCATCCCAGTTTATGTTTTCGATTTCTTCTTGAATAATAGAGATAATATCTGTTGCACTTATTGCGCCCACAGGATTCACCTCCCGGTTAATTTTCTTTCCAACTGTCTGATTCGTCCCTCATAGCTGCAATCCAATTCAGCTCCATTTAACAGGATTTTATAACCTCCCAAGAGACTCTCATCTACACAGTTACTTATGATAATGTTGTCGTCTTTATATTTGTCTTGTAACAGCTTTCTTGCTTCTTCCTTTTGTGCCTCATCCGGCTCTTTCGCATAAAGAACTTTTGCCCGAAGAATATGATTTTTCTCATCATGATACAAATAATAGGCATCAAAAATCTCTCGCAGCAAATCCACGTCTTTATGCGCCGTCATCACAATAAGAAAACGGACCATAGTTTCCGAAATATCTTCGAGATCACAGACTCTTTTTATAAGAGCAATCTTTTTTTCTTCCGCTACGGTTGGATTAGACAGCGTGTTCATAAGCTCCGGTGTCAGGAAAAAAAGCTTATCTACCTTTTCAACCTCAGAGCGTTCTACAGATAGCTGATACAATACTTTCGCATTATTGATTGCTACCTGCGTCATGAACATCACCCGTCTTTACAATTTTTCTTGCCGCAACAAGAGCAAGTCTTGCGATGTCAGCCTCTGCTGCCTTTGTAGCTTTTTCCTGCTCATTTGCGATATCTTTCTTTGCTTTTTCAAGCATTGCATCTGTCTCAGCTTTGGTCTTCTCTACAGCCAAAACATGTTCCTGATTGGCGCGGTCTCTCGCCTCAAGGATAATCTGGTCTGCCTGTTCTTTTGCGCTTTCCAGTTTTTCCTCATAGGAAGCCTTCAGCTTCTCGGCCTCATCCTGCTCTTTTTTTGCATCGGCAAACTGACTTTTTACCATATCTTCTCTTGCCTTGATAACATTCATCACCGGCTGATACAAAAACTTTTTAAAAATAAAGTAGAGAACCAAGAGATTGACCACTGTCCACAGGATGTTCCATGGATCAATACTAAGCATAATCTCGCCTTCCTTTCGTTATTATTAGCCCAAGAAAAGGATAATCAAAAGGGCGATAACGAAACCATAAATAGCGGTTGCCTCTGCAAGGGCACAACCCAAAAGAAGTGACTTTGAAATCTTGCTCTCTGCTTCTGGCTGTCTTGCGATAGCGTCTACTGCTGATGAAGTTGCCTTACCGATACCAATACCAGCTCCAATACCTGTTAATACTGCAACACCTGCTCCAATTGCTACTAATAATGTTGATGACATAATTTTTTCTCCTTTTTCTTATAAATTTTATTTTGTTACTCGGTTGCTTCCTTTATAAACAACCCGGTCAGGAATACAAATACATACGCTTGTATCAGACCATCAAAAATATCAAAATAGCAGCTAAATACTGCTGGAACGATTGCCGGCACAACCATCTTTAAAAGTTCCATGATAACAAAGGAACCCAAGACGTTACCAAACAGTCGCATACATAGGGACAATGGCTTGATGAATAATTCTAAGACATTGATAGGCAAAACCACCGGCATAGGTTCAGCAAAACTCTTTAACCAGCCTTTGGTTCCACGAGCACGAATGCTTGAAGCCTGTATCAAAACGATACTCATAAGTGCCAAAGCCGCTGTGACATTCATATCCTTCGTTGGCGGTTTGAATCCCAATAATCCAATCAGGTTCGCAACACCAATGTAGATGGCTACAGCAGAAAGATAAGGGATGTAAGCATATCCTTTCTCTCCGACGGTCTCTTTGAAAAAATTGTGCAACCAGTTTATACCGCACTCTACGACAATCTGTCTTCGACCGGGATTTTCTACGCTAAGATTTCTTCCCAAGAAAAAGAAAAGCACTGCCAAGACTGCCATAATGATCCAGGTGACAACCACAGACTCATAAATGGGAATCCCACCAAATAGCGGAATGGTAAAGACTGTCTCGCAATTTAATTCTTCCATCAGACCACTTACCAGAGCATCCATCTGTATACCTCCTTTCTTACAAAATAGTAAATTCGTTCCTTTACGTTTAGGTATTGTATGCTTGTATTTTTTTAA
>CAVIOJ010000043.1:6396-8015 GCA_963644225.1 Lachnospiraceae bacterium
CTTTTTGTGCAAGTTGCACATTGTTTTTTTATAAAAACAAGAGTCTTTTTTTAGGCAAAAAAAATCCGTCAAAAAATTGACGGACTTTTCAAAATTTTTTTACATTTTTATCATTTTTTCTCTAAAAAGGACGCTTCTAAGAGAGAGATTTTAAAGTAAAATTACATTCTCTCTGGTGCTGAGAATCCTAAGAGATCAATACAAATCTCAAGGATTTCTTTTGTCAGAGTAAGTAAGCAAATATAGCCTGCCTGCTTTTTCTCATCTTCCTCTGTCATGATCTTTGTCTCATGATAGAAGTGGTTGAAAGCATTGGCCAAATCGTAGATATAGGCACAGATTCTGTGAGGAGCATCTTCCTCATAAGCGCCACGAATTGCTGAATTGAACTTGGAAAGTTCAAGCATAAGAGATTTTTCGCTCTCTGATGCAGCAGTAAGAATCTTGGCATCTGCAACCTTTTTTCCACTCTCCTCATATTTGTTCAAAATAGACTTCATACGAACGATAGTATATAGGATATAAGGACCAGTATTTCCCTCGAAGGATGTAAATCTGTCGACATCAAAGATATAATCCTTTGAAGCCTGGTTTGAAAGATCTCCATACTTTATTGCAGAAAGGGCAACGATCTGGGCTGTCTTTCTCGCCTCATCCTCTTCCATGGTCTTATTGTCCATGATTTTTTCATACATCTTCTCATTGATTTCAGAAACCAGATTTTCGAGACGCATAACGCCACCTTCTCTGGTCTTGAAAGGCTTGCCATCTTTGCCATTCATGGTACCAAAACCGATAAATTTCAGTTCGGTAGTATCAGGAACGATACCTGTCTTTTTCGCACAACGGAATACCTGGACAAAGTGAAGTTCCTGTCTCTTGTCAGCCAAGTAAATCACACTGGCTGGATTATAGTCTTCCATACGCCAGATTAAAGTGGCAAGATCTGTAGTATCGTAAAGTGCTGCTCCATCAGATTTTAGAATCATACAAGGAGGAATCTCCTTGGTGTCTGTCTCTTCCTTGACATCTACTACCAAGGCTCCATCACTGACATAGGCATAACCATCTTTTTTCATCTTTTCTACCATGTCAGGAATATAAGGATCAGCATCTGACTCACCCTTCCAAAGTTCGAAGGAAACATTTAAATTCTCGTAGTTCTTTTTCAAATCGGTAACAGATACATCTAAAATATGACGAAGAAGAGCCTGATAGCCTCGATTGCCCTGCTGTAATTCGAAGGTAGCTGTCATAGCTTCTTCTTTGTAAGCAGCATCCTCTTTTGACTTTGCACTGGCGGTAGGATAAATCTCCTCAAGCTCTCCGATGGTAAATGGAGGCTCGCTCGGGTACTCTCCAGTATAGTCTGGATCAAAATAACAAAGATCCGGCTTGCGAAGACGAAGTTCTGTGATGATAAGTCCCATCTGAAGACCCCAGTCTCCTAAATGCACATCGCCAATCATATTGTCTCCCATAAACTTGCCGATACGCTTTACGCTCTCTCCGATGACTGCAGAACGAAGGTGTCCTACATGAAGAGGCTTTGCAACATTTGGTCCGCCATAATCTACAATAACAGTCTTTGGATTTGCGACTTTATCTACGCCTTTTCT
>CAVIOJ010000044.1:0-4180 GCA_963644225.1 Lachnospiraceae bacterium
TTTTCTTTCTTTGTAAAGTCGACCGATGGCTCGCTTGAAAGCAGCCTTGCTAAGTCCTGTCTCCCTAAAGATAATCTCAGGAGAAGCTTTTTCTGTAAATGGCAGGACTCCTGCGTAGGAATCAATCAAATCTAAAAGGGCTTCGGCATCTTCGTCCATCTGCATGTAAGCTTTTTTACGCATTGAAACATCTAACTTGCCGTCTTCCTTTACTCCTGTCACCTCAAGCATAATCACATCTCCAAGTTGCAGGTGGGAAGTATCTTCATGCTTTGGCAGCATAGCCGAATACTTGTCGTCAACCGCGATAAAGGTACCGAAATCATGGCCAAACTCATATACACGGCCGCTGACTTCATCACCAACGCGATAAGGTGAATTTGTCGACAAGAGACTGTATATGCCTCGTGTGCTGGCGCAAAGTCTGCTGCTCTTGTCCACGTAAAGGCGAACTAAAATCTCATCGCCCTCCTTTACCTTGCGAGACTGCTCCTTGTATGGAAGCAATAAATCTTTCTCCAGTCCCCAATCCAGGAAAGCTCCGATTTTTGAGATTTCCTTGACTGTCAAAACAGCAAATTCGCCCAGAGAAATATAAGGTCTGGTCGTAGTGGCAATCAGACGATCCTGTGAATCCTTATAGAGGAATACTTCGATCTTGTCTCCAGGCTTAGCATCTGCCGGAACTTGCTTTTTTGGCAGAAGCACTCTGTTCTCTATGGAAGCATTGACGTCGTCTCCAAGATAAACGCCAAAGTCTACTTTTTTTGTGACCACAAGGGTCTGCATAACTCCTAATTTCATGTCTGTTCCTTTTTAATAAGTATATCTAAAGTCAAACCACGCTCCAGCTAAGAGGGCTCCTAAGAAAAAAATGAAACTGCTGCGAAAAGTTCTCCCGCATCATTTTTCATCTGTACAATCTGCTCGTTTTCCTCGCCAGAAGACAAAGTACAAAAAACTTCATCTCCAAGCATGGCTGATTTTTTAAACTCAATATAAATCTGAGATACTAAGTTTTCCTTACCGATACATGCTTTTGCAGCCTCAAGATACTTGGC
Organism: Lachnospiraceae bacterium; assembly: GCA_963644225.1. GTDB lineage: Bacteria > Bacillota > Clostridia > Lachnospirales > Lachnospiraceae > Pararoseburia. Next base: position 1,062 of record CAVIOJ010000044.1, read on the forward strand.
ATTGTTCATATGACCATTGGTATCGAGGTGTAAGGGGCTCACCACAAAAGACATGGCTTCTTTTTGTGGGAAATCATACTGTCTCTTTCCTAAGTTCCAGTCTCCCGAAAGCTGGGGAAATATACCATAGGCCGAAAGCATTTCCTGAGGAAGGCGCTTTGGTCTGAGATTCTCTAAATCCATCAAAACCCACAGGGAGTCCGCCTCAACCAGGCGGTTGCCAAGAGAATCTTCTATGGTGAAATTTCGGTTGCCCAGCATGCCGCGCAGCTTGTAGGCCCATGTTTTTACCACAATCTCCTGGCCCACGCCAGGCATAGGACCACATAACTTGATCTGGTAATTGGTGACAAACCATCCCATCTTGCAAGAAAAAAGATAGGGAAGTCCAATACCTAAATCCTCCGCCTGCATGGTACAACAGTCCTGTAAATAATTGATAATCCCCGTAAGGGAAAGTCTTCCATTCTCGTCGGTTTCACTGTAACGTACCCGACTTTTTAACTGATAAATCTCTGTTTCCATATATAGTAAATCTCTAAAAGTCTTCTCTGCCTCAGCAGTAAATTATTGATTGGTCGTAGAATCACTACCTCCGGTAGTTCCGCTAGTGCTTCCACCTCCAGACGTACCACCAGAAGAAGTTCCGTCAGAAGACGAATCACCAGAATCATTACCACCAGAGCCTTCTATAATCTCACCGCTGATGCTTGGCTTAACACTAGTGCCAGATGACGATGAAGATGAAGAAGATGATGATGAAGACGAAGTATGCAGAGTACAAATTGTATTCAAAGCTTCTTCTGTAATCTCGTATGGCGCATCCTCAGTCTCCGGAGTTCCCCCTACAATATAGACGTTTGAGACTTTACTCTCTGCAGGGCAATAGCTGCCTGCTAACATACCAGACTCAGAGCAGATGTCCAATCGCACATGGTGATCACAGGTCTCTGTAGGAACAGTATCCTTGTCAAAATACTCTGTATAAACCATAGAACCTCTTGGGTCCGAATCACATACGCCCTCGATAGCCAGCTTGCCGGATTTTTTACACACTTGCGCTGTAACGATACCGGATGGCTGAGTAAATTCCTTGCGTGGCAAGTCAGAATGGATACGTTCCATAACTGAGTGCCAAATCAGTTTGGCATATGTAGTATAAGACTGCTCAGTATTGTCATCATATCCGCCCCAAACTGCTGCCGTATAATATGGTGTGTATCCAGCAAAAACAGTATCTCTGTTTTTGGTTGTCGTACCAGTCTTTGCTGCAGCTGGCATATTGGAAAGGCCAGCGCCCGCACCTGTTCCGGAAGAAATAACATCCTGCATTGCACTGGTAAGCAACCAGGCTGTAGTATCCTTTAATACCTCTTTTGAAGTGTTTGAAGTATTGTCCAAAATCACATTGCCATTGTGGTCTAAAACAGTGGTATAAAAAATAGGTTCATTATAGTCGCCACTATTGGCAATGGTTGCATATGCGGCTGTAAGTTCCAAATCTGTAACGCCGTGGCTCAAACCACCAAGGCAAAGAGTCTGGCTATTGTCTCCTGGCTCAAGTGTTGAGATACCAAGAGCCTCTGCATATTCGAAGCCTAGTCCTGTACCAATCTGTGTCAAGTTTTTCACAGTAACAACGTTCATGGAACTAATAATAGCATCACGAATCGTAGTAAATCCTCGATAACGGTTGTCATAGTTGTGAAGAGCCGTACCATTGGCATAATTTGTCGGTGTATCATCCTGTACACTGGCCAATGTCAATCCGCCAGCATCTAAAGCTGCTGCATAACAGCCAACAATCTTGAAACATGATCCCGGCTGTCTGGTAATGTTGGTTGCTCTATTTAGTGTCTTGCTGGCTGTCTTTTCTCCACGACCACCCACCAAGGCAACGACAGCGCCGGTAGACTGGTCCATAACAGTAATGGCAGCCTGAGGCTGAATGGTATAGGAAATAGTCTCGCCACCTTCTGCAACGGTATCACCCTCTTCCATAATCTCGGACTTGTACTGGGCAATGGCCTCGTCGCACTCCTCCTTGGAAGAAAAATTGATATCGTAGTTGGAATTCTGGGCCTGATAGTAAGTAAGCATGGTCTGCTCACTATAATTTTCAGTACTACCATCTGCCTTAGTAATAGTCAGGCGATAAGAGAAAGAATATAAAACATGGTCACCATAGTTGGAATCATTGTTCATCTCTTCCTCACAGATAGTCTGGATTGCCGAATCCTGAGTAGAATTGATAGTAAGACCACCGCTATACAAAAGCTGATATGCCTGAGCTTCTGTGTAATTTTTCTTTTCTACCAAATCCTCTACAACCGCATCAGTGAGGGCATCCACAAAGTAAGATGTACTGCCGCTTTCTGATGTAGCATCATTGATTACCTGAATACGGTCGTATAAGTTGTCCTCAAGAGCCTCGTCATACTCATCCTGTGTGATATATTCGAGTTCTAACATTTTCTTTAGGACTGCCTTTCGTCTGGTTGCATTGTCCTTTGGATTGGTAATCGGATTGTACTTGGATGGATTCTGGGTGATTCCAGCAATAGCCGCAGATTCCGACAAGGTAAGTTCGGAAACAGACTTATTAAAATAACGTTCTGCCGCAGCTTCCACACCAAGGGTATTCTGGCCCAGGTTGATGGTATTTAAATAATTTTCCAAGATGGTATCTTTGTCTTCTACCTTTTCCAACTGGATAGCCAGATACTGCTCCTGAATCTTTCGGTTAACGCGGTCAAGAAGCGTATTTTCCGACGTCCAGGTAGTAAAGTAGTTATTTTTCAAAAGCTGCTGGGTAATAGTAGAAGCTCCCTGCATGGTCTCACCGCCACTGGTAATTCCAGTAAATACGGCACGAACAATACCTCGCACATCGATACCGTTGTGCTTGTAAAAACGCTCGTCTTCGATGGCAACAAAGGCATGTTGCAAATCCTCTGGGATCTCATCCAATGTCACGTAAGTACGATTGGCTCCGGAAGATGCCAGCGTCTCAATCTCAGCGCCATCCTTGTCATAAACGGTAGTCATATAGCCATTTGGTGAGATATCAACCTCCGAAATATCCGGACACTGGTCGATCATCTTTTTCACATAAAGTC
>CAVIOJ010000045.1:0-6751 GCA_963644225.1 Lachnospiraceae bacterium
GCTTATAAATCATCCACAAATGATTAGACGGGCTTATAAATCCCATTAGAAGAATTCCATAGTAAAAAAGCAGGCTATGGGCTATAATAAAGTGGTTGAAATATTGGGTTTAACCCGTGAAATTTTAGGAGGTTCGAGATGGAAATGTTATCACTTGATAATGAGTTGAAAGCAAACACATATCCAGGACGTGGAATTGTGATTGGTAGAACACCAGATGGCACAAAGGCTGTCACAGCTTATTTTATTATGGGCAGAAGTGAAAATAGCAGAAATAGAGTTTTTGTGGAAGATGGGGAAGGTATTCGCACGCAGGCTTTTGATCCTTCAAAACTTAGTGATCCAAGTTTGATTATTTACGCTCCTGTGCGTGTTCTTGGCAACAAGACTATCGTTACAAATGGTGACCAGACCGATACCATTTATGAACTTATGGACAAGCAGCAGACCTTTGAGCAGGCCCTTCGTACTCGTTGCTTTGAGCCAGATGGTCCAAATTACACACCTAGAATTTCCGGAATTATGCATATAGAGAATGGAAAGTACAACTACGCCATGTCTATTTTAAAAAGCAACAACGGTAATCCGGATGCATGTAATCGCTACACTTTTGCATACGAAAATCCAGTGGCTGGAGAGGGTCATTTTATTCACACTTATCAAAAGGACGCCAATCCACTTCCTAGTTTTGAGGGTGAGCCAAAACTCGTTGCAATAGATGATGACATGGATGCTTTTACACAGAAGATCTGGGAGAGCTTAAATGAAGAGAACAAGGTTTCTTTGTTTGTAAGATATATTGATATTGCAACTGGTGCTTATACCACAAAAATCATTAACAAAAACAAATAAGAATCAGAGTCGAGTGAGGGAAAGATGAAGGAATTAGAATTAAAATATGGATGTAATCCAAATCAGAAACCATCTAGAATTTATATGGAAGAGGGCGAGCTGCCAATTAAAGTTTTGTGTGGCAAACCAGGATATATCAACTTCTTGGATGCCTTCAACGGATGGCAGTTGGTTAGAGAGTTAAAAAAAGCCACAGGACTTCCTGCAGCAACTTCTTTTAAACATGTTTCTCCAGCCGGAGCAGCAGTTGGCCAGCCACTTTCAGATGTGGAGAAAAAAATCTATTTTGTAGATGATATGGATATGGAATTCACTCCAATTGCCAATGCTTATGCCAGAGCCAGAGGCGCGGATCGTATGTCTTCTTTTGGAGATTTCATTTCTTTATCAGATACTTGTGATAAGGCTTGTGCCATGCTTATCAAAAGAGAAGTTTCTGATGGAGTGATTGCTCCAGGATATACCGAGGAAGCACTTGAGATTTTAAAACAAAAGAAAAATGGAAATTATAATGTTATCGAGATTGATCCAAATTATGAGCCTAAAAAGTTAGAGCGCAAGGAAGTTTTTGGTATCACCTTTGAACAGGGAAGAAATGAACTTGTTATCGATGACGATTTCTTCTCAAATATTGTTACTGACAGCAAGGAGTTGCCAGAACAGGCCAAGATTGATCTTGCTCTTTCTATGATCACATTAAAGTATACTCAGTCTAATTCTGTATGTTACGCAAAAGATGGTCAGGCTATTGGAATTGGAGCGGGACAGCAGTCTAGAATCCATTGTACACGTCTTGCCGGCAGCAAGGCAGATAATTGGTGGCTAAGACAGTCTCCACAGGTTTTGGGACTCGTCTTTGTTGATGGAATTCGCCGAGCAGATCGTGACAATGCAATTGATCTATATATCGGAGAAGATTACATGGATGTTCTTTCTGATGGGGCTTGGGAAAATATTTTCAAAGTAAAACCACCGGTATTTACAGCTGAAGAAAAACGCGCCTGGTTGGATAAAAATACAGGTGTTGCTCTTGGTTCGGATGCTTTCTTCCCATTTGGAGACAACATCGAAAGAGCTCATAAGAGTGGTGTGACTTACGTTGCACAGCCAGGCGGTTCTATTAGAGATGATCATGTAATTGACACATGCAATAAATATGGCATGACTATGGCATTTACAGGAATTCGTTTATTCCATCACTAATATAGTGAAATTTTATGGTTATTTATTATTTACTGTATCAGTAGATATTACTTCGAATTTTTTGTTAAATTCATTCGGATAAGTTTGCTTGGTTTTATCACTAAGCAACATGCGATATATGTCGGCGGCATAGATATCTTTTTTTAGTAAGAGCTGGCCGGCTTCATCGAGAGATAAAAGAGCGGATTTAGGACTTGTGACTATGGTTGCAAGTCCTTTTTCTTTAATGAGTCGAAGTGCATTTAGGCCATTTTGACTTGTCCCAAGAAGGCGAAGATATGATAAAGGAAGAGTGATATCTTCTTTTTTTATATCTAAAAGGATATGGCAAAGCACGCGACTTATTCTTGTATAACTATAATTTTTTGACTTTAGAATCTGACAAAAAGAAGACAGATCCTTAAAATCATAGCGATTCTTTTTGATTTTTGCATTCAATTCATCATTACAGTCAAGATAAGATGAGAAGTCTTCCAAAGATAAAAACTTATACTGCATGAGCAAAGAAAGATCATCTGGTTCAAGAAAAGAACTGGTGCTTATGATTTCTCTTATATCGATTTCGCTATATCCTGGCATGTTTTTTGAAAGATTAGAAAGAATATCTGAATCTGGATCAAATGTTGCGGATTGGTTGGAAATGGAATTAATTGCCTGTAATTTATAAATTTCTTGACGAAGAGCACTAGCGGACGCAAAATCATCCTGAATTGATAAATCGTGATAAGCAGAACCTTTTCGTTTGAGTGCTACAGGCTTGATCTGCGGTGCTATAGTCTTTATTGCTTTCATATATTCTATGGCAAGAATATTATTTGGACTGGCAAGAAATGTATCGAGCAAGTCGGATGAAATATAGTTTTTTAGAGCAGTGGCTCTGGCTTTTGCAAAGGAGTTTCCTTCTTTTAATGCCTTTTGCAAATCATCCTTGAAAGAATCTGGCTCTTGGACAAGTATTTCTGATACTTTATCAAAAAGATTCATATCGTCACATTCACAGCCAAATAAAATCGTATCTACGATGCCTGTATTTGCAAGAAGAGAAACGCCACCCTTGGCAAAATATTCTGCGCTTGCAGTGGCATAGCAAACTGGGAGTTCTAAAACCAAATCGGCGCCAGAAAAAACTGCCTCTTTGGCGCGACTATATTTATCGAAGATTGCGACTTGTCCCCGTTGGGTAAAAGGTCCGCTCATTGCTACGATGATATAATCAGCTTTTAAGACTTCTCTTGCATATTTTATTTGGTATGCATGTCCTTTGTGAAAAGGATTGTATTCTGCGATGATTCCTACGACTTTCATGTGTATTCCTTATATCCTTGTCTTAGCTTGGTCTATATTATGTAAGGTTAGCATATCCCAAATGATTGAACAATATACCTTTTTACTTTGAGATTGAACCGAAATAAATCCAAGGGATAACTTGTATGGCCATAAAAATGAGAGTATAATATTTGTTAGTTGGGGCTAATTTTGCCCGGAAAATAAGAAATTAAAATATAAGAAATGGAGAAAGACGATGAATATTTTAGTTATCAATTGCGGAAGCTCATCTTTGAAGTATCAGTTGATCGATTCAGAAAGTGAAGCAGTTCTTGCAAAAGGACTCTGCGAGAGAATCGGAATCGATGGAAGATTGGTTTACCAGAAGACTGGTTTAGACAAGGAAATCACAGAAACAGATATGCCTACCCACAAGCAGGCAATTCAGCTTGTTATCGAGGCTTTGATCAATGACAAGACAGGTGCAATCAAGAGCTTGGATGAAATCGATGCAGTAGGACATCGTGTTGTACATGGTGGTGAGAAATTCGCTTCATCAGTTGTACTAACTGATGATGTATTAAAGACTATCGAAGAGTGTAATGATCTTGCACCACTTCATAATCCAGCAAACTTAATCGGTATTAATGCATGCAAGGAACTTATGCCGAATGTTCCTATGGTTGGAGTATTTGATACTGCTTTCCATCAGACCATGCCAAAGAAAGCTTACCTTTATGGACTTCCATATGAGTACTATGAGAAATATGCTGTACGTCGTTACGGTTTCCATGGAACCAGCCACAGCTTCGTTTCAAAGAGATGTGCTGAGTTCTTGGGTATGGATGCAAAGAATTCAAAAATCATTGTTGCTCACCTTGGAAATGGTGCTTCTATCAGTGCTGTATTAAATGGCGAGTGTGTAGATACTTCTATGGGACTTACTCCACTTGAGGGACTTGTGATGGGAACTCGTTCAGGAGATATTGATCCAGCTATTATGGAATTCATTGCGAAAAAAGAAAACTTGTCTATCGAAGAAGTAGTTACTGTATTAAATAAAAAATCAGGACTTTCTGGTATGACAAAGGGCGGATCTAGTGACTTCCGTGATTTACAGGATGAAATCAAAGCTGGCAATGAGTTGGCTGCAACAGCAGTAGATGTATTCTGCTATCGTGTTGCAAAATACATTGGTTCTTATGTAGCTGCCATGAATGGTGTGGATGCTATTGCCTTTACTGCAGGAATCGGTGAGAATGTTGCTCTCGTTCGTAGAAAAGTATGTGAATATCTTGGATATCTTGGTATTTCTATTGATGAGGAAACCAATCTCAAGACATTTGGCGATGAGGTGGTTCTTTCAACTGCAGATAGCAAGGTAAAGGTTGCTGTTATCCCTACAAATGAGGAACTTGCTATCGCAAGAGAAACAGTAGCACTTGTAAAATAAAAAGTTGTTGACAAGTGACTTTTGCCTATGTATAATAGTTCAAGTGTGGATAGGAGAGACTATGAAGTTTGATATTTTTGATGTCATATCAACATCGAACAAAACCCGCCAGATTGCTGTAGAATCAGAGCTTTCTGAAGTTATAGTGCAAGGCGCAAGTTTTCCTATTTCAGACATTAAGCCATTCAGTGTTTGTCTGACTAATGATAACAATAAGCAATTATTGATTTCAGGTAACACTACCTTAGATGTGGTAATTCCTTGTGATCGGTGTTTGACCGATACAAATCTTTCGATTCCTATAGAAATTGAGAGAGAGTTTTCTCTGGCGGATGGCCATGTGGTTTTCCCGGAGGATGAGGAAAATACCAGTTTGGTGGAACATGAGTTAGATGTTGACAGACTGATTTATGACGAAATCTTGGTGAACTGGCCGACAAAAGTTCTGTGCAAGGATGATTGCAAGGGGATTTGCCCTGTGTGTGGTCAGAACTTGAATCAGCAGGACTGCGGATGTGATCGTCAGGTAATAGATCCTCGAATGGCAAAGTTCCAAGATATCTTTAATGAATTTAAGGAGGTGTGACCCGATATGTCAATTTGTCCAAAGAATAAGTCTTCTAAGGGTAGAAGAGATAAGAGAAGAGCAAACTGGAAGATGACAGCTCCTACATTAGTAAAATGTAGCAAGTGTGGAGAGTTAATGGTTCCACATAGAGTTTGTAAGAACTGCGGTTCCTACAATAAGAAAGAAATCATCGCTCAGGACTAAAATTATGAGGCTTTCCTTTATGGAAAGCCTTCTTTTTTTATTATGGTAATATAGATGCACACACTTCATATTGATTTATGGAAACACTTATCGTATACTCTTTTAAGGTGCATTTTTATGCATAGGAGGTAAAAAATGAATTCGTATAAAGTCGTGGCAGTCGATGCTATGGGCGGTGATAATGCCCCAGGTGAGATTGTAAAGGGCTGTGTGGATGCGGTTTGTGAAAGAGATGATATACAAGTCTTGCTTGTAGGCATAGAAGACGTGATTCGCCTTGAACTTTCCAAATATTCATATGACAGCAGTCGCATAGAAGTTGTTCCTGCAACAGAGGTGATTGAGACAGCAGAGCCTCCCGTTATGGCAATTCGCAAGAAGAAAGATTCCTCTATCGTAGTGGGACTTAAACTGGTAAAAGAAGGAAAGGCAGATGGCTTTGTATCAGCAGGAAGCTCGGGCGCTGTTTTGGTTGGCGGTCAGGTTATTGTTGGTAAAATCAAAGGCGTTGAACGAGCCCCTCTTGCGCCACTTATCCCTACGAAAAAAGGTGTATCTCTTTTGATTGATTGCGGAGCCAATGTGGATGCTAGAGCTTCTCATCTTGTTCAGTTTGCAAAGATGGGTTCTATTTATATGGAACACGTTGTCGGTATAAAAAATCCAAAGGTTGCAATTGTCAATATTGGAGCGGAAGAAGAAAAGGGAAATGCCCTGGTAAAGGAGACTTATCCTCTTTTGAAAGAATGCGATGACATCAATTTTGTCGGAAGCATAGAGGCTAGGGATATTCCTTCGGGAGATGTAGACGTTATTGTTTGCGAGGCCTTTGTTGGAAATGTTATTTTAAAACTGTATGAAGGACTTAGCTCTACTTTGATTTCTGTAATCAAACAGGGCCTTCTTAGTACATTGCGCAGTAAAATTGGTGCTGCACTTGCATTGCCAGCATTAAAAAATACCATAAAAGCTTTTGATGCTTCCGCTTATGGTGGAGCCCCTCTTTTGGGACTAAAAGGACTTGTGGTAAAAACACATGGAAGCTCTAAGGCCAAGGAAGTGAAGAATTCCATTATTCAATGTGCATCATTCAAGGAAGAAAATATTAGTGAAAAAATCGCCGCTAATATCTCAAATGACCAGGAAGATGCGAAGGAAAATATAGACTAATTCGAAAATAGAAAATAGGAGGATTATATTATGGA
>CAVIOJ010000046.1:0-2572 GCA_963644225.1 Lachnospiraceae bacterium
TAAAAGCCCTTGCAAGTCCGCCACATTCTCCTTTAACTCTTTTCCGATATCTGTATCCGAAACAAGTTTTCTTCTTTGCACCTGCTGAACCAAAATATGGTGGGAATGAATATCGCTTCCCTGACGCACCGCTTTTGCCACAGATGTAAATGGTTCATGTGCCGCCAAAATCAATCCATAGGAATTGTAAATCAAGGTATATCCCGCAATTCCTGTCTTTGGCTGATAAGCTTTTGACAAGCCTCCATCGATAATAAGCAACTTTCCATTACATTTTACCGGAGACTCTCCCGCCTTGGCTTCTACCGGAATATGACCATTGATGATATGACTTTCCTCACCAGATAGACCAAATTCTGCCAAAACTCTATCTGCCATATTTTCATCATTTAGCATCTGGTAGTATGGATTCTTCGGTTCATTCCACGTCGACTTATCTGCAACAAAGTATCTCTCGAAAGTAGCCATTTTTTCTTTGCCAAATACCGGTGAATCCGGATGTTCCCACAAGAACCAAAGAATAGCCTGTCCCTGCATGCGGTCTATTGGTTCTGTAGCATAGTAACCCTTTCTGGCATAGGAATCCAACACATCGTAGAGTTCTTTTCCCCGATAAGTTCTGCCAAAAATCTCCACTGGAAGGAAGTCCCCATCTGAAGTAAATGGAATGCATCCATGGTACAAAAGATTGCCATTGTAGACTTTATACAAGCTTCCATGAGAGTATAAAAAGCGAATATGCTGTTGCAATTTTTCACAGTGAACAAAAGATTGCTTGATTTGCTCCATCACTTCCTTTTCCGCCGGAGTCAAATCGTATGGATGATCTGGATCAACGGTAGGGAAATTGGTATCACTAAGTGGATACTCCTTGTCTCCAATTTTTACAGTATTTTTTTCAAAATCAATCTTGTCGAGGAAAAGACGATCCGTCATATGAAACTCAGGGTGAGTAAGTATCATCTGTCCCTCAATCTTCAACTGCAAAATGGTGATAGCCTTGTGCATCTTCTCCTCTAAATTTGTATCCAGGGTAAGATGCTTTTCTTCTTTCAAATCCTGGTAAGCACTCTGTTCTCGAAAACATGTACATGGGTCATCGGCATAATATTCCATGGCAAGTTTTGCCAGAGGAAGCAGATTGATACCATATCCCTCCTCCAAGGTCGAAAGATTGCCATAACGAGCCGCTATACGGATAAGATTACACATACATGGGCGACTTCCTGCTGCCGCTCCCATCCAGAGGATATCATGGTTGCCCCACTGGATATCCACCGAATGATGATTCATCAGGGCATCCATAATCAGATGCGGACTCGGCCCTCTGTCATATATATCTCCCACCACATGTAAATGGTCCACTACAAGACGACGAATCAGATTGGCCAGGGCTACCACAAGTTCAGCCGCTCTTTGAGTTTCTATCACAGAATGAATGATCTCGTTATAATAGGCTTCCTGATCAGACTCATCTAGTCTTCCAGTGAGAAGTTCCTCAATCACATAGGCAAAATCTGTCGGCATAGCCTTTCTAACCTTTGATCTGGTATACTTTGACGCACAGCTTCTACACAAAAGAATCAAGCGATGGATGGTGACATAATACCACTCATCTATGTCCTTTTCCTGCTTACTAACCAGTTCCAATTTTTCCTTAGGATAATAAATCAGCGCCGCAAGATCCTTCTTTTCTTCTTTGCGAAGAGATGGACCAAAAACATCATCAATTTTTCTGCGAACAGCTCCCGATGCATTTCGTAAGATATGACGAAATTGCAGATATTCCCCATGTACATCTGTGATGAAATGTTCTGTTCCTTTTGGCAGGTTTAAAATAGCCTGCAGGTTGATAATTTCTGTAGCTGCTGAAGCAATGTTTGGATACTGTTTTGCCAAACCTTTGTAAAAACGAATCTCCTGTTCCTTCATCCTAAAACCTCCAAACCGGACAGAAAATTTCTGCCCGGTTTATATTAGTTTGATCTTAAATTTGCAATTATCTCGTCCTTCATCTCTAGACAACAATCCTTCATACGGCGATTGACGCTAGGAGAGCCGAGAAGTCGACTAACCAATTTTGATGCGATTTCATATTCCTTGAAATAGACCGCCATATTGGCATCTATATAATCGAGAGTGTTGGCATCCATGCCACAGTATGGTGGAGTCTCCGTGCTGGTCACTTTGATAAAACCATCAAAAGCCTGACGGTAAAAGCCATCATACTCCTTTTTACAAGTATCAATAAGTTCCTGGTTATCTTTTTCTTCTGCCAAAAGTTGCTCAATCTGGCCACGAAGCAACCAGGCGATATTTAGACAGATATATGCTTTTTCGCTCAATTTGCCTTTTTTTGCGATGGTAGAAACCAGAGCCAGTTTGTATTTTTCAATGGCATATTCGTAAGAATATGTTTCCATCTTTGGCTCCGCAACAGGTTTAAAATTGACGGTAATCTGCTGACGAATCCACTTGCGCTGAGTCGGAGAGACATGATCAAAATTGCGTCGAAGCGCTGCATATCCACAAACAGGGCAAGCAACAACACCATACTTTAATGTATCTATAT
>CAVIOJ010000046.1:2582-4255 GCA_963644225.1 Lachnospiraceae bacterium
ATATATGCGTGTCTCGGGCGCAAATCCCTGTCAGGCTGCAATCTTTTTATTTTGGAAGTTCTAGGATTTTTAACCACAAATTCCTTGTCGCAAATCGGACATTTTTCCTTGTGGTCCAACAAAAAATCTTTTTCCGAAGGTTCGATGACTTCTACTTCTTTTTCTATCTCTTCCTTCTTTTCCTCATCACTTCCGTCATTTAAAATATCCAATTCACCTGTGCTGCTCAAACCAAATTTTTCAAGTCCGGATAATAAATTCATCGATCAATACTCCTCTATATAACCCTTTATGCGGTAGGCAATTTAAATGAACTCTTCAATGAGACTATGCGGTTGAATACCAAATGCTCATCAGAAGAATCCTTGGCATCCACGCAGAAGAATCCCTGACGTACGAACTGGAAGCTGTCATATGCCTTGGCACCAGCAAGTGATGGCTCTACATAACAATTCTCCAATACAGTAAGAGAATTTGGATTGAGATTTAGGCTTCCATCCTCATTGTAAACACCAGCTTCCTCATCTACGATATTCTCATACAAACGAATCGTAGCATTTAAGGCTGTCTTTGCATTCACCCAATGAATGGTTCCCTTCACCTTGCGTCCATCAGGACTGTTTCCACCGTAAGACTCTGGATCATAAGTACAGTGGATTTCAACCACCTTGCCATCTTCATCCTTTACAAAACTGTTGCAAGTAACAAAATAAGCATTCATAAGACGTACTTCATTTCCAGGGAACATTCTAAAGTATTTTCTAGGAGGCTCCTCCATAAAGTCATCCCTGTCAATGTAAATCTCTCTGGAAAAAGGAACTTCTCTGCTGCCAAGTTCAGGATTCTCTAAGTTGTTTGGCACGTTAAGCATCTCTGTCTTATCTTCTGGATAGTTGTCGATAATCACCTTGATTGGATCAAGTACTGCCATAACACGGCTCTTTTTAACCTTGAGATCCTCACGAATACAATACTCAAGCATGGCATAATCTACAGAAGAATTGCTCTTTGAGACGCCACAAAGTTCCACAAATTTTGCAATAGACTCAGGGGTAAAACCACGTCTACGCAAAGCCGCAATGGAAACCAGTCTTGGATCATCCCATCCATCAACAATGCCTTCTTCTACAAGCTTTTTGATGTAACGCTTGCCGGTAACAACATTGGTCAAATACATCTTGGCAAACTCAATCTGTCTCGGTGGACGCTCGAAACCAACCTCACGAACTACCCAATCATAAAGTGGTCTGTGGTCTTCAAATTCCAAAGTACAGATAGAATGGGTGATTCCCTCGATTGCATCCTCGATTGGATGAGCAAAGTCATACATTGGATAAATACACCACTTATCACCAGTGTTGTGATGAGTCATATGAGCCACACGGTAGAGAATCGGATCTCTCATGTTGATATTTGGTGACTGCATATCAATGCGAGCACGAAGAACCATACTACCATCTTCATACTTGCCATTTTTCATATCTTCAAAAATTGTAAGGTTCTCTTCCATCGAACGATTTCTATTTGGATCATCCTTACCTGGCTCCTTTAGTGTGCCACGGTATTCACGGATCTGGTCTGCACTAAGGTCAGAACAATATGCCTTTCCCTTTTTGATCAAGGTGATGGCAGCTTCATACATCTGGTCAAAATAGTTGGATGCAAAATAGAGA
>CAVIOJ010000047.1:0-7302 GCA_963644225.1 Lachnospiraceae bacterium
GCAATTTGAGCCGAGTTTTCCATAAGGTACTGCGGCCCTGCATCAGCCCCTCGCCTTATCATTTTACCTGTCCAGACCATCCCTGACTCGGGCCATACCGCAGACTACATAAACAGGCCTTGTGGGACGGCTCCATCGCAGCCCGGTGTGGTGCCTGGACCGATACCTGTAGCGCTGCTTCATCTCGGTCACACAGCAAGCCACGTAGACCGGCCCCTGTGGCACGGCGCTATCTCGGCCCGGACGAGGCTTGCAGGCCGGTCCTGTGGCAGTGTTTCATCGCGGCATGATTGTGGGCGGGCCGGGTTATTTTGTACGTTTTTTTATACATATGCCACACTTGTTGACAAGTAACTACATTGTCGTTACAATTGTCTGACAGGAGGGGTATGATGGAAAAATCGGCTACGTTAAATTTACGAATAAATCCAGCACTGAAGCGTGATGCGGAAGCAGTGCTTTCAAAATTGGGAATTCCTATGTCCACTGCGGTAGATATGTTTTTAAACCAGGTGGTGTTGACAGGTGGAATTCCTTTTTCTATTGCTCTGCCAAAAGAGGAGGAGAGCGGTGAAGCGGATGTAGATGCGCTTGCTGCAATGGACGACAAGAATAAAACTGGTTTTGCTGCCTTGGAAGAGAGGGTACGAAAGTACTGGACCAAGAGATCTCGCGATTTTGGCAAGGTGAGAAAAAATGAATTGGAAAATGACATGGGAAAACGCTGGCTAGAAGAGATTACGGCCATGCTTCCAAAGGATAAGAACCTGCGGATTTTGGATGTGGGAACGGGAACTGGATTTTTTGCCATGTTGCTTACCAAGGAGGGATATCAGGTGGAAGGCGTGGATCTGACACCTGCTATGATAGAAGAAGCCAGAGATTTGGCTGAAAAATCTGGCTTGTCCATTACTTTTAAGGAGATGGATGCCCAGAAATTGGCCTACGAGGATGAATCCTTCGATGTAGTGCTTAGCCGCAATTTGACATGGACTTTGCCGGATCCAAAGAAGGCATATGGCGAGTGGTATCGCGTGTTAAAAAAAGGTGGACTCCTTTTGAATTTTGATGCCAACTATGCGGCAAATGTGCGCAGTCATAGCGAGGAAAATGCCAAGGTTGCACCCGACAGCCCTTATGGACATATCGGTATGACCAAGGCCTTGCAGCAGGAAAATGATGAGATTACCCTGGCGTTTGACATAGGAAGCGTAAGACCTAGCTGGGATGAGGCTGTTTTGGACGAGATAGGGTTTTCGGAAGTCTGGTCCGATGCCATGGTAGGTAAGCGGATTTTGGGTGAAATGGACCTGACGCACGCACCTCTTTTTGGAGTTTTTGCCAGAAAGTAGGAAGGATTTGGGAGAGGATAAATAATATGTCGCAATTTGCCACTTTTGAGGAAGAAAATATAGATTACTGGACCAAAAGAGCACCGGGATACTCGGATGTAAACCAGGAGGAATTGTCCACAAGACAAAAAATTGTCTGGAGAAGTCTACTTTTAGAGAAAATAACAAAACAATTTCCAGATAAAGATCCCAAGGAATTAAAGATTTTGGATTTGGGATGCGGACCAGGATTTTTCTCCATTATTTTGTCGGAACTGGGCTATTCGGTGACGGCTGTGGACTACACTTTTTCCATGTTGGAGGAAGCGAAAAAGAATGCCGGAGAAAATGCAAAAGAAATCATGTTTATCCATATGAATGTGGAGGACTTGGATTTTTTAGATGAGACTTTTGACGTAGTCATCAGTCGCAATGTCAGTTGGAACCTAAAGCATCCTAAGACAGCATACAGTGAGTGGGTCAGAGTGCTGAAAAATGGCGGACTTTTCCTCAATTTTGATGCCAACTGGTATCACTATCTGTGGGATGAGGATGCAAGTTTTGCCCACAAGATGGATAGGAAAAATCTCAAGGAATCGGATGTGAGAGATGAGACGGCAGGAACGGATGTCATTGCCATGGAATCAATCGCCAAGCAGGCGCCTTTGTCTGCTCGAATGCGTCCGGCCTGGGATTTGAAAGTGTTAGATGAGATGGGACTGCAGGCAGAGGCAGATTCCGAGATTTGGAGAAGGGTATGGACCAAAGAAGAGCACATCAACAACGCGTCAACGCCTATGTTTTTGATAGAGGGAAGAAAGTTCTAGGATTTTTTTTGATGCTGCTTGTCATCACATTTTTCTCATTTGCCTTGATGCATCTGGCGGGAAGTGATGCCATCACGGAATTGTATGCTGATAAAGGGGCAGTATCTCAGGAAATAATCGACGCAAAAAAAGCAGAACTGGGTCTCAATCAGCCTTTTTTAATCCAATATTTTAACTGGCTAAAAGGCATATTTAGGGGAGATATGGGAAAAAGTTATGTCACAGGCCAAGATGTCTTTTCGACTTTTTTCGGGAAACTTCCAGTGACTATTTGCTTGGCAATCTCTGCAGTGGTTCTTACACTTGTAGTTTCTATCCCGCTTGGCATTTTATCTGCCAAGGGACAAAATAGTATCCTGGATTATTTTCTGCGAGTTCTTTCTTTTGTGGGAAATGCTACGCCAGGATTCTTGCTTGCCTTGATTTTGATGCAGATTTTTTCTATCAAGCTGGGACTTTTTCCGGTTCTTTCCTCCGAGATGTCGATAAAAAGCTTCGTGCTTCCTACCCTGACTCTGGCCATTCCCATGTCGGCAAAGTATACTCGCCAGATTCGCTCTGGTGTCTTAGAACAAAAAAACCAGGATTATGTACTGGGTGCAAGGTCTAGAGGAATACCGGAAAGACAGATTTTCTTTGGCAGTATTTTAAAAAATGCCATGGCGGATGTGCTACCTCTTTTTCGCCTGTCCATAGGAAATTTGTTGGGAGGATGCGCCATTGTCGAGAGCATTTTCACCTTGGATGGGGTTGGAAAGATGGCCCTCGATGGCATTTTGATGCGGGACTATCCGGTGGTTTTGGCTTATGTGGTTTGGATGGCAGTGATTTATTCACTGGTGCAAGTATCCCTTGGGGGAAAAGTCAGTGACGATTGATATAGAAAAAAAGAAAAAACTGGATAAAAGAAAAGTCAAGATGATTATTTTGTCGGCGCTGGTGATACTATTGCTAATTGTGGCTGCATTTTCGGACTTTTTGGCGCCTGTGGACCCATATCTGCAAGATTTGTCTCAGGCCAAGCAAGGCCCTACTTCAGCCCATATTTTAGGGACGGATCGCTTCGGCAGAGACGTTTTTTCCAGAGTTTTGGTGGGTGGGAAAGTCAGTATTTTTTCAACCCTTTTTATAGTATTGTGCATAAGCACCTTTGGCACGATAGTTGGCATGCTTTCCGGCCTCTTAGGCGGTATGACGGATAGGCTTTTGATGAAAATATCCGATGTCTTTTTGGCATTTCCGGGGCTGGTTCTTGCCATGGCCATCGCCGGCCTTTCGGGAGGAGGACTGCAAAATGCCATTTTCTCACTTGTTTTGGTATCCTGGCCCAAATACGCCAGGCTTACGAGGAGCCTTTGCCTGGAAAAAAAGAAGCTTCCCTGGATGGAGGCGGCCCGTCTTTCCGGAGATTCCAATGCCAAATTGATTTTTTATCATCTTCTTCCAAACATG
This sequence comes from Lachnospiraceae bacterium, assembly GCA_963644225.1. Lineage (GTDB taxonomy): Bacteria > Bacillota > Clostridia > Lachnospirales > Lachnospiraceae > Pararoseburia. The sequence continues at coordinate 3,611 of CAVIOJ010000047.1, forward strand.
GCAGGATCCATCCTGGTGACTGCGGTACTTGATATCGGAACCATGATGATGGAGATTTCATCGCTTAGCTTTTTAGGCTTGGGAGCGGTGGCGCCCGCGGCAGAATGGGGCTCCATGATTAGCGATGGCAGAAGCCTGCTTTCTAGTGCTCCTTGGATTGTATTTGCTCCTGGATTTTGCATTTTTATCACCGTGGCAATTTTTCACCTCTTTGGTGATGGCTTGAGAGATTACCTTGATCCCAAAAATGAGGAGAGCCCTGGAAGGGAGTGCAGGCTTAGAAGGAAGACAGGCCATGGAAGTCAGAGTGATCTTGAAAGAAAGAGAAGCCCCAAAAGAGAGAGTGAAAGCAGAAAATTAAATCTGGATTTTCTAAAATATCAAAGTCTCACCATAGCATATGATCAAAAAGTAGCCCTGTCCGATTTTTCTTACTCTGTAAAAAAAGGGAAAATCACAGCCATACTTGGCCACAGTGGCTGTGGCAAATCGAGTCTTTTAAAGGCGACAATGGGACTGCTTGAGGGAAAAAAGACTAGAGTCGCTGGTGCTATTTATTATGAGGGAAGGAATCTTTTGAATCTCTCTTCCCGAGAAAAGGAAAAACTTCGCGGCAGTGAAATTGCTCTGATTTTTCAGAATTCCGGAGCATCTTTTGACCCAAGACAGACTTATAAAAAACAGTTTGCAAAGATGTTAAAAGCCCACGGCAAAAAAATGGATGAAAAAGAGATAGTATCTCTCTTGGAAAAACTGGGATTTTCGGATGCAAGGCGTGTGCTCTACAGTCGACCAGGCCAGCTTTCTGGCGGAATGCAGCAGCGTCTTGGAATTGCGGCAGCACTTCTTTTAGAACCCCAAATTATATTGGCGGATGAACCGACGGCTTCCTTGGATGAGAAGACAAAAAAGCAGATTTTGGAGGAGTTTTCCTATATCAACAAGGCCTTTGGAACTACGATTTTGTTTGTTACCCATGATATAAGTTTCATAAAAGGCTGGGCGGATGAAATCGTATCTATCAATGAGAACTTGCTTGATGATGCACTGACAAAACTGCAAAATAAAAGCGGAGTGAATTCTGAATTTACAAAATCGGTAAGTGAAACTGAAATGAGTCGAGAATTCGCAAAACTAGAAAATGAAACGGAAACGAGTCGAGAATTCACAAAACTAGAAAATGAAACGGAAACGAGTCGAGATACTACAGAATTTCGGATGAGGGATGAAATTCGGGACCAGAACCATGAGCAAATCCAAGGCAAAACTCGGGACCGATGCAAGGATAAAGCTCAGGACTATGACGTACATAAGCAAAAAATTCTCTCTGTAGATCACGTCCAAAAGATTTATCACAAGTCGAAAAATCAAAAAATCGAGCCCCTAAAAGATGTCTCTTTTTTCATATATTCTGGAGAAATCCTGGGTCTTATGGGACAAAGCGGCTGCGGAAAAACTACATTGGCTAGAATATTGACCGGGGCCATGGCGCCTTCTGCGGGAGATATCCAATTTTATGGCAAGGCAGGGATGCCTACTCCTGAGCTTCTAACACAAAACGATGTAGATCTAGCAACTACCTCGGAAAAATCGACACAAAACCATGTGGATTCTATAGCTTTTTCGAGAAAACTGAAACAAAACGATGCAGAACCGACAACTACTTTGGAAAACCCAAAACAAAACCATGCAGATTCTACCTCAAACGTATCCGCCAAGGGTAAACCAAAGATTCACAAAAAAGTCCAGATGGTATTTCAACAGCCGGCAGAGTCTTTTGATCCGAGACACAGTATAGGGGACAGCATCATAGAGGTCTTGCGAAACGATGGTATGGCAAAAAAAGAGGCGAGAGCCTATGGCGAAAAACTCTTACAGGATGTAGGACTTCCACTTGAATTTTACGACAGATATCCCCACCAACTCAGTGGTGGACAGTGTCAAAGAGCTGCTGTCGCCAGAGCACTTGCGGCAAAACCAGAGCTTTTGATCTGTGATGAGGCAACTTCGGCCCTGGATGCGGATTCGCAAAAAGAGGTTTTAGAATTACTTACAAATATCAAGGAAAAACAAGAAAATAAAATGTCGATTTTATTTATAAGCCACGACTCGGCAGTGATTTTGGCTATCTGTAATCGTGTACTTTTATTGTCAGACGGGAAAATGTATGAAAAGGAAATGTATGAAAACAAAATGTAAAAAAATTGTATCTCTTGGTTTGCTTGTCGCTTTGACTGTGACTTCAATTTGTGGATGCGCCAAGAAGGGGGATACTTCTTCGGACAAAAAGACTTTAGTTATCGGAGATACCACCTTTAATTCGGAAAACTGGGAGGAAAGTGTGGACCCCCATACCACATATAACGGCTGGGCCTGCATACGCTATGGCATTGGCGAGACTTTGGTCCATTACAGTGATTCCATGGAGTTAGAGCCTTGGCTGGCCAAGTCTTGGGAAAATGACGGTGGATTGGTATGGACCATCACCCTGACAGATGGAGTGACTTTTTCCAATGGAAAAACTGTGGATGCAGCGGCGGTAAAGGCTTGCTTTGAACATTTGTTGGTAAGCCATGACAGGGCAGCGACGGACACGAAAATTGTCGATATGTCTGCGGACGGAATGGTTCTTACTATCACCACCAGTGAAGCGAATCCATCTCTTATGAATTATTTGGGAGATCCATACGCTTGCATTATTGATGTGGATTCCAGCGATTTTTCTACCGGGATTGTGGTGGGAACAGGCCCTTATGTGGTTTGCGATATGGTCACAGATGATCATCTTACCCTTGTAAAAAATGACAACTACTGGGATGGAGAACCACAACTTGATGAGATAACCATCCGTACCATTTCTGATGGGGATACCCTGTCCGCAGCCTTGCAGGCGGGGGATATCGATGCGGCCTATGGTATGGCCTATGATTCCTTGGAACTTTTTTCAAATGACAATTATAATATTTCAAATATTCAGACTTCCCGTGCATTTTTCTGCTCCATGAATATGAAAAGTGACATTCTGCAGGATGATGCTCTGCGAAGCGCCATTGCCATGGGTATTGACAAGGATGGTTTTGTAAGCAGTCTCTTAGGAGGCCATGGACAGGTGGCTTCGGGCGCCTTCCCAGAAGGCTTATCAGACTTTGGCAGTGATAAAATCGAGTCGGAAACCTATGATCCCGAGAAGGCTAAAGAAATATTGGAAAAAGCGGGATGGATTGATACCGACGGCGATGGCATCCGTGAAAAAGATGGACAAAAGTTGGTCATTCGCTGGCTGACATATCCTAGCCGGCAGGAATTGCCACTTTTGGCAGAAGCCGCCCAGGCTTCTTTGAAAGAAATAGGGATTTCGGTGGAGATAAACTGTACAGCCAATCGTCGGGATTATCTGGCGAAAGAGGATAGTTGGGATATCTATGCTTCCGCTATGGTTACAGCTCCTTCAGGGGATCCGGAATATTTCTTCGCTTCATGCTGTGCCGCCGGGGCCTCTTACAACTTTGGGGCTTATGAAAATGAAAAAGTGGATTCTCTTTTAAATGAATTGTCCACAACGTTTGATAGTAAGCGGCGTAGTGAACTTGCTGTTCTCTTGCAGCAGCAGATTCTAGAAGACAACGCCTATGTCTTTTGTTCTTTTTTGGAGATGAATATGATTTCAAAAAATAATGTCACAGGTTATACGG
>CAVIOJ010000048.1:0-1443 GCA_963644225.1 Lachnospiraceae bacterium
TTTGCCGAAACGCCTGGCGGAACTGACACAGGATTTCTTTCGTCAAGTGAATGCATGGTCAGATACATATGAACATATTATTTTGATTTCCAAAAAAGGCGTGGCAACATATAAGAAAAAGCGCCTGCCAGGAGCTGATAATTCGAATGAAAAATTGATTGAAGCAACTCGTAAAAATCAGTTGGATCAAAATGGAAACCCTGCTGACCGAGACGAACTCGAAAGTTTTGTAAATCTTGGCGAAAACAGAAACTCAGTAGAACAAGGCAAAAACAGAAACCCAGCAAACCAAGAGAAAAGCAACCTGGTTGACTCAAACTTCAACCGAAAGAAAAACTACCTTATTCCGGAAGGATGCATAGTAGAACCTCTTGTAGATATGGGGGTTTTTACCAAGGAAGGAAAAGTGGTGGCTTCGAAGTACGATAAATACAAGCAGATTAACCGCTTTTTGGAAATCATTGATGATGAGGTGGCAGCTCTTGATGCAGAGGAATTGCATGTTATTGATTTTGGCTGCGGCAAGTCTTACCTGACCTTTGTTGTATACTATTATCTGACCAAAATTCGCGGAATTAAAGCAAAAATCATTGGCTTGGATTTGAAAAAAGATGTCATCGAAAAATGTAATCAGGCGGCTTTAAAATATGGCTATGAGGATTTACATTTTGAAGTGGGAGATGTCAATGGCTTTAGTGCACCATTTTCAGTCGATATGGTTTTGACTCTACATGCCTGTGATACAGCTACGGATTACGCTCTTTACAATGCAATTCAATGGAAGGCCAAGATGATTTTTTCTGTACCTTGCTGTCAGCATGAGATAAATCGCCAGATAAAAAGCGATGATTTGCGCCTTTTGACCAGGTATGGAATTATCAAGGAGCGCTTTAGCGCCTTGGCTACAGATGCCATGCGAGCCAATCTTTTAGAATATGCTGGCTATAAAACTCAACTTTTAGAGTTTATAGATTTGGAACATACGCCGAAAAATATATTGATAAGAGCTGTGCGCAGACCGGTAGCGGTTCCGTCTGTAAAAAGAAATGCACTGTCGGAAGTGGAAAATCTCATGGAGGAATTCCATTTGAATCCTACATTATATAAACTGCTGGTAGACAAGAAACCAGGCAGTCAGGGAGGAAAATAATTTGGAAAAGAAATCGAAGAGCAGTATCAAAAGAAAATATTCGCTGATTACCATTGCATCCTTTTTGGGCCTGGCGGTTATCATCTCAATCGTGGGATATACTACGGTCTATCATTCCATGGCCAATCAGGAAAGAGATGTCATGAAATCCCTTGTGTCCATGGCAAAAGCCCACTACGACCAGATTGACAATGGCGCTTATGATATTGTCATACAAAATGACGGAAATTATTTTGTATACAAGGGAGATACTGATATTTCCGATAATTATGAAATTTTAGATGATATCAAGG
>CAVIOJ010000048.1:1459-3583 GCA_963644225.1 Lachnospiraceae bacterium
AAATTTTGGCTATGACATTTCCCTTTTTTGTAAAAACATCCGTGTACTTACGACCTTCCAGGATTTGAGCAAGAATCCTATGATTTCCACGAAAGCTGCCGAGCAGGTGAGGGAGGATGTCATTGATAAGGGCAAGTCAAAGTTTTATAGCAATGTCACAATCGATGATGAAAATTATTTTGCCTACTATGAGCCTATAATCTTATCAGATGGGACAGTTTATGGCATGTATGGAATCTGCTGCCCAGCTGCTTCTGTGCGAAATGGAGCTTTTATGGCAGTTTTACCACTGACTATCATTTGCTTTATTTTGGCTATCTTTTTTGGCCTCATATCGCTTCGCTATGGACAAGTAGTGGTAAATAAAATCAGCGCCTTAGGCAAATTTATGAAAAGTGTTGCGGATGGAAATTTCGCATCTGACATCGACCCTATACTTCGAACGGAAGATGAATTAGGAGCCTTGGCCCAGGAAGGGAAAAAGATGCAGCGCAACATACAAATCCTCGTGGAAATTGATGTGTTGACCAAGCTTAACAATCGTCGTTATGGTGATAATCGCCTGAAGCTTCTTATGAAAAAAGCCAGAAACAGCGGCGCATCTTTTTGTGTATGTATCTGCGATATCGACTTCTTTAAAAAGGTAAATGATACCTACGGCCACGATGCTGGAGATGAAGTGCTAAAGGAAGTGGCAAAGGTTCTGAAAAAAAATATGGTTGGCAAGGGATTTGCTGCTCGTTGGGGCGGCGAGGAATTTCTTTTAGTATTTGAGATGGCAGGGATAAAAACTGCGGTAAAGGTACTCAGAGAGACCTTGGAGGAAATTCGTACGATACGAATTCCACATGGAGATGAAGAGATTAGCGTGACTATGAGTTTTGGCCTGGTAAGAGGCAATTCGGCTCTTAGCGAGGATGAATTGCTAAAAGCCGCTGATGATAACCTCTATCTTGCCAAAACAAATGGAAGAAATCAGATCTGTTATGATGAGGGCAGATTTACGAAGTAAATGCCCAGGGAGACAAGGATTAGAGCCAATATGGCGGTCAGTCCTATGCTACTTCCCTCTCGAAGAAGGAGAGCAGATAATAAAAATCCAAAGACTGGTGTCATAAAGCCAAATACCGCAACTTTTGAAACTGGATTATATTTTAACAGGGTTCCCCAAAGCGAGTAGGCGACAGCAGATACCAGTCCTAGATAGAGCAGCATCATGATAGAAGAAGTGGCTTCTATGCTGACGTTCCCGCCAAATCCTTTTCCTATGAGAATCATGGCAAAGCCGCCTACGATAAACTGATAGCCACTTAACATAACAGGATTTTCACTTTTGGAATAGATTTTTATGATGACAGAGGAAAAGGCGTAGGATACGGCGGATAAAAAGATAAATCCTTCTCCCATCACAGAAAAGCCACTTGTCATTCCACCGTTTCCAAAATTGATTAAAATGACACCTAAAAATCCGATGATGCATCCTATGATTTTGTTTTTGGTGATTTTTTCCTGGTGGAAAAAGAGGGCCGCGATGATGATGGAAACAAAGACGTTCATGCCATCGATGACGGAAGCTTTTGCTCCGGTGGTATGGGCTAAACCAATATAAAATAAGGCATATTGCAGGATTGTTTGGAATAAACTAAGCAGACAGATTTTTGGCAGGGCAGTTTTCTTTGGGAAAAGTAATTTTTTCTGGAGGAGACTGCCTAAAATAATGGCGAAAATTCCGGCAAGAAAAAAGCGCATGCCCGCGTATAAAATCTGGGACGCTGTGTCATTAGAAGAGATGCCAGCGTATGTGTAACCGATTTTGATACATGGAAATGCACTTCCCCACAGAAGGCAGCAGACCAAGGCTCCTGCCCATATGGTTATAGTTTTTGAAAAAAAGTTGGAAGAGGATGTCATGTCTACTCTTCGCTGTCCGTACTGGTGAGATTGTAGATGCACTCGGTGAGAGCTGATGTATCTACACTGAGGTAAGTAGGATTGGCTGCTTTTTCCTCCTGGTAGTTGTGGTAACCGGAATATCCTGCCCATCCAACAATAACTGCTGCGATAAGAACGCCAGCACAAATGCCTGCTATATGCTGTCTTTTTTGTTTCTTTAATATTTTTTTA
>CAVIOJ010000048.1:3597-7129 GCA_963644225.1 Lachnospiraceae bacterium
CTTTTGTTGCGTTTGACTAGGGAATTCGATACAATGAAGTGATAGTATAACGGAACGTAGATAAGAGGAATGGAGGACGAAAAATGAGTCTTGCGGATCAGATTTTTGTTGATATGTGCAACGATATTATTACCAATGGAATTAGCACAGAAGGAGAAAAAGTTCGCCCGAAATGGGAAGATGGCAGCAGTGCTTACACGATAAAAAAATTTGGCGTGGTCAATCGATACGACTTGTCAAAGGAATTTCCAGCAATTACTTTGCGAAGAACAGCCATAAAAAGTTGTACCAATGAGATGCTTTGGATTTGGCAAAAAAAATCAAATAATATTCATGATTTAAATAGTACTGTCTGGGACGAATGGGCAGATGAGACCGGTTCTATCGGCAAGGCTTATGGTTATCAGATGGGCGTAAAGCACCAGTATAAAGAGGGAATGATGGATCAGGTAGATCGTGTGATTTATGATCTAAAAAATAATCCTTTTTCCAGACGTATTATGACTAATATTTATGTGCATCAGGATTTATCAGAGATGCATCTCTATCCTTGTGCTTATTCTATGACTTTCAATGTCACCACGAGACCGGGGAGCGACAAGCTTGTACTCAATGCCATCTTGAATCAGAGATCTCAAGATGTGCTTGCAGCCAACAACTGGAATGTGTGTCAGTATGCAGTTTTGGTACATATGCTGGCTCAGGTCTGTGATATGGAAGTGGGAGAACTCGTTCATGTCATAGCTGATGCTCATATATATGACAGACATATCCCACTTGTACAGGAACTTATCACAAGAGAGCAGCATCCAGCACCAAAGTTTTGGCTCAATCCTGAAATCAAGGATTTTTATGCTTTTACGGAGGATGACATTCGCTTAGATGACTACATCACAGGCCCTCAGATTAAAAACATTCCTATTGCAGTATAACTCGGAAGAATTTTTGCTCGTATGACGAAGCAAAAACTAGCGGATGCCAATAGAAGGAAAATGAGGATGGAGGACAAATTTTATGAAACTTATTGCAGCGGTAGATAAAAATTGGGCTATCGGAAAAGACAATCAGCTTTTGATACATATACCAGATGATATGAAGCGATTTCGTGCATATACAACGGGAAATACCGTGGTCATGGGACGCAAGACTCTAGAGAGTTTTCCAGGGAAAAAGCCACTGAAAGACAGAGAAAATATCGTCCTTACCAAAAATCCTAACTATCAGGTAAAGGATGCTACTATTTGTCAGACCATGGATGAACTTACAGCTATTTTGGAGAAGCGGGATAGCGACAGTGTCTATGTTATCGGTGGGGAGAGCATATACAAGCAGATGCTTTCGCTTTGCGATACGGCCATTATTACAAAAATCGATTTTGCCTATGCAGCAGATGCATATTTTCCAAATCTGGAAGAAAATCCGGAGTGGGAATTGGTAGAAGAAAGCGAAGAACAGACTTATTTTGATGTGGTATATACCTATCAGACTTATAAGAGGAAATAAAGATGGATATAACAGGAAGAAAATTATTTGTAAAAGCGCTGCAAGAAGAAGGCGTAGATACACTTTTTGCATACCCAGGCGGTATGGTTACAGACTTGGTGGACGAACTCTATAAACAGGACAGTATACGCGTGGTTTTGCCAAGACATGAGCAGGCTTTGGTGCATGAGGCGGAGGGCTATGCCAAGGCTACCGGAAAGGTGGGCGTGTGCCTGGTTACTAGTGGCCCGGGAGCAACCAATACTATCACAGGAATTGCAGATGCGCATTATGACAGCATTCCTCTGGTTATTTTTACGGGACAGGTTCCACAGAGCCTGATTGGAAATGATGCTTTCCAGGAAGTTGATATAGTGGGGATGACCAGAAGCATTGTAAAATATGGTGTGACCGTGCGAAACCGCAAGGATCTGGGCAAGATTATCAAGATGGCTTTTTACATTGCAACCAGTGGTAAGCCAGGTCCGGTTCTTATTGATATACCAAAAGATATCCAGACACAGAGTGGCCCGGCAGAGTATCCTAGCCACGTGGACATCCGCGGATACAAACCAAACGAGACGGTACATATCGGTCAGTTGAAAAAAGCATACAAGATGCTAAAGTCAGCCAAGCAGCCGCTTATTCTGGCTGGTGGCGGTGTCAATATTTCCGGAGCGGGAGATCTTTTGACAACATTTGCAGAAAAGATGAAGGTGCCGGTGGTTACTACGGTCATGGGCAAGGGTGCTATTCCTACGGATCATCCTTTGTATGTAGGAAATTCCGGTATGCACGGCAGATATGCAGCTAATATGGCAGTCAGCGAATGTGATGTGCTGTTCTCGGTTGGAACAAGATTCAACGACAGAATTACAGGTGATTTGAATGAATTTGCACCCAAGGCAAAGATCGTTCACCTTGATATTGATGCGGCATCTATCTCGCGAAATGTAGTAGTTGATGTGCCGGTTGTTTCCGATGCAAAAATCGCACTGGAGCGATTGGTAGAGTGGGCAGAGGCTAAAAATACAGACAAATGGATTGCCAAAATTTCGAGTTGGCAGGAGGAAAATCCTCTTGAGATGAGAAGAGACAGGGGCCTTTCACCACAGATGATTATGGAAGAAATCAATGAGACATTTCCTGAGGGCATCGTAGTTACAGACGTAGGTCAGCATCAGATGTGGGCTACCCAGTACATTACCTTGCCTAGAAACAAGCAGATGATTACGTCCGGTGGACTTGGAACCATGGGCTTTGGATTTCCGGCTGCAATCGGGGCCAAGATGGGATGTCCTAAAAAGGATGTCATCTGTATTACCGGCGACGGTGGTATGCAGATGAATATGCAGGAGATGGCTACGGCTATCTGTGAAAAAACTCCACTTACCATTTGTGTTTTGAACAACAATTATCTTGGAATGGTTCGTCAGATGCAGCAGCTTTTTTATGGAAAGCGTTATGAAATTACCTGCTTGCGCAGACAAGTGGGCTGTCCGGATGAATGTAAGGGACCAAATAAAGCCTGCCCGCCATATGTTCCGGATTTTGTAAAGTGGGCCGAAAGTTACGGCGCTCATGGAATGCGAGTTCAGACATTAGAAGAAGCGAAGGAGGCACTTGCGTTTGCGAAAAAGACCAAGGATGCTCCTTGCCTTATTGAATTTATGATTGCAACCGAGGAACTTGTTTTACCGATGGTAAAAAGTGGAAATCCTATGAGTGAGATGATTTTGAAATAGAAGGGAGGAAACTTGAGATGAAGAATCGTTGGATTGCTTTATATGTGGAAAACCAAGTGGGTGTTTTGGCAAAAGTTTCAGGCCTTTTTTCTGGAAAAAGCTATAACTTACAGAGTCTTACTGTAGGCACCACAGAACATGATGATGTTTCGCGTATGACGATTTGTGTCACAAGTGACGATATTACTTTTGAGCAGATAAAAAAACAGTTGAACTGTATGGTTGAGGTCATCAAGGTGATTGATCTGACCCATGTGCCTTCTCATATGAAGGAAATCCTCTATGCCAAGGTAAAAGGATTAGAC
>CAVIOJ010000049.1:0-20255 GCA_963644225.1 Lachnospiraceae bacterium
GTTCCAAGACAAGTTGCCAGATATAAAAGCAACCAGACAATCAACAACCCTTCTATAATTCCAAAAATAAAACCTGCCGCACCATTGATTTGACCAATTAGAGGCATCCTTCTCATTAATTTTGCAAACCTGTGTAAAACAATCAAAATAGCCCTGGCAACAATAATCGCAAAAACAAGTGCTAAGATATTGGCAACTCCCTGCATCAGATAGTCTGTAACTGATAAGACGATTTGTCCCTGCAAACTTGTCACATAATCGGCGCTATTTTCCGATATGCCCACAATCTGATCTAAATTTCCAGCAAGCGGAAGAGAGTGATACCAATCAATCAGAGCCGTTGCATCTGGCATTTCTGCCATCTTTTCTGCCACAAAATTTTGGACTCTTTCATATATATAGGAATAAACACCTGTATGATTAATTAAAAAATCCTGAATATAAGGACTGGCAAAGGGAACAAAGATGAGGACAAAGACCCACGAAATTATCCGATAGATGTACTCTATAATTCCACGTTTCCAGCCAAGTACTGCTAAAGCCACTATAATAATGATAGAAGCAATCAAAACATAATTCATCTCAACCTCACTTTATACGAACGACTTCTGTTTTGCCATCCTCTATGAATACATATCTTCTGGCAGAATCCTGCGGAATTATTTTATAAATATTTTCATTGAACTCATAGGAAAACTTCTTTATACCGGCAAGAGTGTATAACTCTACCTCTGTATAATCTGTAAGCAGGATTTCATGATTAGACAAAAACTCTACATTTGTGCAGGAAAAATCAATGGTTTTTTGCATACGGCGCATTCCAGCCATGGTATATACTGACATCTGGTTGATATACTCGCCATTTTCATCGGTAGTTTGGCAAATAACTCCCCAGTACTTATCATCATAAAAAACTTTTTCTATGGTACCGTCCAAAAAAACTTCTTTTTCTATAGAGGCTTTTGAATTGCCATTAAAAGTAACTACTTCTGTATCTCCAAATGCAATCGCTTTATCTCCATCTACATAGGCAATTTCTGGAAAAATCTGATCTGCAAAACTATAAGTCGCAATGACATTATCAATTTTATCTTTTCCCACACTTCCAAAATCATAAAAAGCAAGTGTAGTTTTTACCGAGCCATCCTTTATATCCAGCTGAGAAACCATGAGCCTTTCTGCTGTAGATGACAGGGCAATTGCCATAGGATAGCCGCTATTTTTTGTATGTAATTCTCCTGAAGCCAAAATATCTCCATCTGCATTAATGAGTTGAACATAACCAGTCTCACCATCTTGCATAAGGATGGCAATGGTTCCCTGAGAAGCTACAGCCGCATCTACTATTGGCATGGATGTCTTTATGGATTTTACAAAACCATTATTTGAAAGAATCGCAGCCTGCGTGCCATGTAAGTCATAAATCAAAACATAATTGTCGCACACATCAGATTTCGGATTGGACATCTCATAGGTATAGTTCCAGATGAGCTCACCATTGTAGGCCGTATAGAAGGCACCATCCCTACTATATTTTAATATGTTGCCCTGATAATCCAAATAGTGTGTGGCAGATGAATCCACTCTGTCATAAGATTCCTTTGCATCGTAGTCATCATAACGTCTTAAGTTGTAAATAAAAAGGAGAAGAATCCCAACAACAAGACAAAGGAAGAAGACAAGAATCTTCTTCCGATGTTTTGCCAGCTGCAATTTTTTCTCTTGCAAATCTATAGCCATTTTTTATCCTTACAATCTAAACTAGTACAGTGACGTTTAAGCTAAAAAACAAAGACAGCAACACCATATGGTGGCAAAGGATAAGCGATAGAATAAGGCTTTCCATCACACTCCTGCTCCTTTGGTGTATAAGTGGCCTGTCGTTTTTTATCCTGACCGCCGTATTTTGCATCTTCACTATTGATAAGTAGCTTGTGCTTTTTGTCTGAAATCGTACCTACGCGATAATCATCATAAGCCATCGGCGTGAAGTTACATACAAACAGCAAGTTATTCTTGCCATCTTTTGCCTTACGGACAAAACTGAAAATACCGCGATAAGCATCATTGGCATTAATCCATTCAAATCCAGCCCATGAAACATCCTGTTCATACATGGCAGGATACTTGGTATAAACATGTAACAAATCTCTGACAAAATCAGATAGATGCTTATGATTTGGATTGTCAAGAAGATACCAATCCAACTCTCTCTCCTCGCTCCACTCCTGCAACTGACCAAAATCTTGTCCCATAAACAAAAGTTTCTTGCCCGGATGACCCATCATAAATGCATAGCCAGCCTTTAGATTTTTGAACTTGTCACCCTCAAGGCCTGGCATCTTGTTGAGCATAGAGCACTTCAGATGAACTACCTCGTCATGAGAAAGAACGAGAATATATCTCTCGTATTCGTTGTAACTCATGGCAAAAGTCATCTTGTTGTGGTTATCTTTTCTAAAGTATGGATCCAGCTTCATATAATCAAGGAAGTCATGCATCCATCCCATGTTCCATTTATAGGAAAAGTTCAGTCCACCGTTTTCCACATCACCAGTGACCTTCGGCCAGGCAGTAGACTCTTCTGCAATCATAACTGCCCCCTTGTTTCTGCCACGAATCAAGGTGTTGATATGACGGAAAAACTCTACGGCTTCAAGATTTTCATTGCCGCCGTACTGGTTTGCCGTCCACTGGCCATCCTCTTTGCCATAATCTAGGTAAAGCATGGAAGCAACAGCATCCACACGAAGTCCGTCGATATGATACTGTTCAACCCACATAAGAGCGCTTCCAATCAGGAAGTTTTTAACCTCATTTTTTCCATAGTCAAAAATCTTGGTTCCCCACTCCGGATGCTCTCCTTTTTTAGGATCCGCATATTCATAAAGAGGCTGTCCATCGAAATCTGCCAAACCATGAGCATCTCGTGGAAAATGTGCAGGAACCCAATCCAAGATTACGCCAATTCCTTTTTTATGAAGATAATCAACGAGATACATAAAATCTTCAGGATCTCCATAGCGAGATGTAGGCGCATAATAACCGGTTACCTGATATCCCCAAGATCCATCAAAAGGATACTCTGAAATTCCCATCAGTTCTACATGTGTATATCCCATCTCACACACATAATCTGCCAAACTCTCTGCTATCTCGCGATAAGAGTAAAATCCATCATTTTCTGGATGTGGATGGCGCTTCCAAGAGCCAGGATGCACCTCATAAATAGCCATTGGCTGCTCCCAAAAATTGTCCTGTTTTTGACGCTTACCCATCCAGGCATCATCTGTCCACTTGTAAGCAAAAGGAGCAACAATTCGCGATGCCGTTCCAGGACGAAGCTCTGCCATGGCAGCATACGGATCCGCCTTGTAGAGTTTTTCACCTTCTGCCGTATAAATCAAATACTTGTAGAGCTGTCCCGGCTTTGCCTCAGGAACGAAAAGTTCATAGATTCCCATATCCGGATCACTAAGTCGTTCCATCATGTGGGAAGTCTCATCCCAACCATTAAACTCGCCAATCACAGCAACTGCTGCAGCATGTGGAGCCCAGACGTCAAAACAGACTCCCTCTTTTTTTCCTTTTTTTATGACATGAGCTCCCATTTTTTTATAAATATCATAATGAGTGCCCTGTCCAAATAAATAGCTATCTAATTCTGAAAAATTCGCCATAACAAAAACCCCTCTTCGTTATCTAAATTTCAAAATTCTGCTCACGCAAAATTAAGTTTCCTTCTTCATCATATCGCTTCGTTCCAATTCGGCTAAAGACCGCCTTGATGCCGCCTTTTTCCGCCTTGTCGATAGCTTCCTCCATAATGTCGATTACTTCAACCAATGATGTCGGATGATCTACTCGCTGGATCAAATTGATTCTGTTGTACATGGCAAGTATGGCCATCTCATCTAACACATATCCCTCTTCCAAGGCGTAGACTTTGCCGAAATTGACAAGCTCATCAATGGTAAAAATTGGAATGGTAATTTTTTCTGTAAACATTGCGGCAAAGGCAGTATTTTGAGAAAGCATTTTCTCGATACGCGACTTTTGATCCTCCATTATAATAAAGACATCATTGTCACTTCCTGACAAAAGCTGTCGCAAAGTCTCTTGTGTTCGCTCCGTCAAGCTGCCTGCCGATTCGATAATCAAGCATCCGCCCTCTACTTTTGATAAAACAAGGGCAATGTCTTTTTTGTTTAGTTGATCCGCTTCGATACGACCAACATTCCCCATAAGCTTGCCGGTTTCCATCTGAAGGACTTTTATAAGATTTGAAGCCAGCATGGTTTTGCCGCTTCCTATTCCACCTTGAATAATGATATTGCCACTGGCGGAATTCTTTTTATTTTCAATACGATATCTCGCTCCAGTCAAAGCCTGGCAAATGGTATTTTCCATACCGCTAATTGGCATAAAGTATGAAAAAATCTCTTTTTCTTCTTCAGATAACTCAAGTGGTGGTATTTCATCAGAGATCGCCTTCTCCAAAACCTTCTCGTCAACCAAATCAGCCACTTCTTCAGCATCAAGCTCAACCATGGAAATCTCTGGCAAAACAACTTCTTCATCAGAAGATGACTCTGCCGCATCTTTGGCCTTTTCATCACTTTCAGAAGATTCCTCTGCATTATCAAGTAATTCCTGTAAATCTTCTGGAAGAGACACTTCTGGCAAAACATCCGGCTCGGCCTCTGCTTCTGACTCTGCAGAAATATCTAAATCAGCTGCTTCTGACTCTGCAGAAATATCTGAATCAGTTTCCGCCGTCTCTGCCAAGCTGTCTTCGTCTGTGGTTTCTTCTAAGTCATTTTCTGAGTTCGTAGAAACCTCTACATCTGGTTCACTTTCTTGGTCTGCTAAAACCTCTGGGTCTGTGATAGCTTCTGACTCTTCTTGTTCTTCTGCAACTTCTGAGTCTGTGATAGCTTCTGACTCTTCTTGTTCTTCTGCAACTTCTACAACCTCAGGAAGAACTAAATCTTGCTCCTCTGTCGACTCTGCGACCAAAGGTTTTTCAATTTCTGGCTCTGCAACAGTTTCTCCTGCAATAATGCGATCAATCTCCTGCTGCAACATATTATTTACATCGGCAACAATCTTGCTGGCCTCTTTGTAATCCACTTCTGTCCCTCTTTCCTCGTCAGCACTCTCATCAGATGCCATCGTCTCCTGTCTTTCGGCAGCCACTTCAGCGATAACTTCCTGAAGGGTTGAAGTTTCCGGCTTCTGGTCAATCGGTGTCTTCATTCCATCCCCTAAATCAAGAGGTGTCCACTGTTGCATAGCTTCCTCCACAACTGTCTTTAGGACAGAGGAAGTCGGCTGCATTGCTCCAGAAATCACATGGGCCCCTGACGGATCAACCACTGGAATCTCTAAGCCCACACCTATATCTCCATTCTCGGCAACCCGTGGAATTTTGAAAACATTTGCTTCAGCAGTTTCCGGCTCTTTTGCAATATATTCTTCTCGTAAAAGCTCAGTAGATGTGGCTCCCGCATCCAATTTTGGAATTGCTTCTTCTAGGCGCTCCATAATCTGATTAGCTTCCATCAAGGCGATATTTTTGGCGGATTTTAATTTTTGCTGCTGGGCTTCCTGCAAGGCGGCTTCAGCTGCACGACGGGTTTTTTCCCATTCTGCCATAACATCCTCGATAGTCATCTGGCCCTCGACCTGTGGCTCAATCTCTTTTGATTCAGGAACCAAAAAGCTAATCTGTCCATCATATTCCTCAGCAAGATAGCCTTGAAACGCATCATTTATCGTGGCGTCGATTTCCTGATTGACAGATTGTTGTTCCTCCGCAATAGCCTGGCTCTGTTCATTGACCTGTAGATACGGAATCTCCTCAACCAGACTCTTGATATTTTCCATATTTTCAGAGACTTCATCTGCCTCTGTCGCCCGCATAATTTCATCAATGTTTTTCTTGATTTCTGCCTGTAAGTTGACAGTATTGAAACGATCTGCCGGCAACTCAATCTGAGGGATTGCTACAGTCTCATGGACAATCTCTCCTGACTTCAAAAGCTCGTTGGCCTGAATCTCCGTAATGCCTTTTTTCTTCTGTTGAAAATGACGATACTTGTCCTCCTGCATCTTATCTAGAGGCTGGTATATCATCTTCATCTCAAGAGCCCGCTCTACATAAGGGCCGTCTCCAAACCACAAAATAATCTCATCACACAAATCGACACACTTGTCCACTTGCATGGTCTTGTGGTAAAGATAAGCAAGCTCAAAGGCCCATTCCTCCAAAAAGTCATGGTCCTTCAACTCTTCCAAAATACCGATCAAGCTGGTAGCATCCGCTCCCTTGGCCTTTTGAATGTTGTATTTGATGATGTACTTTAAACTGTCATGCGGGGCAATTTCAACGAATTCATCGTAAAACTCTTTTGCCTCTTCTATGTCCCCCATCTTCACACAAATATTGGCCAGATGATAAATAATCATACGACCAATAGGAGATCTGTCGTGCGCCATATAAAGAAGCTCTCTGGCTTCCTCGAGATGACCCGTTTGTTCACAAAGACCGCTGGCTTTCACAAGACTGTTCACATTGCGAACTTTGCGCCAGTTGATGCTCTCTAAAAGTTCAAAAGCATCGTCATTTCGACCTTCTTTTATGAGTTTTTCTATCTCGTCATAGGTTTCCTTGAATTCGTTTTTTTCCAAAGTCTATTACCTCAAAAATTGCTATATATAACTACGAATTTTAATTACAATAATACAGTTTTAAGTGTATCATAGGGCACTAATCATGTCAAAAATAAAACACACCAGATTTTACTCTGGTGTGCCTGTTTTTTACTCATTTTTCTCTTGTGATTCCTGCTCTTTTTTCGGCTCTTTTTTTTCCTTTTTTGAAAAAACTCCAATGCTCACATGAGACTGATCATGATATTCTTTTGTATGTTCTATAATGCTTCCGTCTTCGGTATTTACCCGTTCGAGATTCACATAATCGCTTGTCTCCTCAGGCAAACTCCGCTTTCGAAGCATATATTTTGAAAAACGTCCTACCAGGTAGTAAATCAAAGCCATGGTTGGTACACCAAAGAGCATTCCAATAAAGCCAAACAATCCACCACCTACTACGATAGCAACCACAACCCAGAAGGAAGATAGTCCTGTGGAATCGCCCAAAATCTTTGGTCCGATAATGTTTCCGTCAATCTGCTGCAGAATAATGACAAAAATCATGAAATATATACCCTGCATCGGCTCTGTGATAAAAATCAAGATAACCGTCGGCACCGCACCGATGTAAGGACCAAATACTGGAATAATATTGGTCACACCTACAATAATAGATACCAAAAGAGGATATGGCATAGAGAAGATCAGCATGCAAACATAACAAATCACACCAATGATAATGGAATCAATAATCTTTCCAATGATAAAGCCATAAAAAATATCTCTTGTCTTGCGGAAGATTTCCATCATGGTATTAGCTTGGTCTGCACGGAAAAATCCGTAAAGAAGCTTTTTGCTCTGACCCTTGAAAATCTCTTTGCTACACAAGATATAGACAGATACGATAATTCCAATAAGTATATTTACCAAAAGTTTTCCGACATTGATTACACCTGTAGCAACGGCAGAAACCAGATCTTGTGTTCCCACATCTATGTAGTTTTCAACTAACTTCAGGCCACCATCTATGGCGTCATTTAGTCCACTTCCCTTGGCGCTCATGATGCTCTTTTCATAGCGACCTTTTGTAATCTGGTTTGCCCAATCCAAAATACCATCTATCTGCTCTGTCATGTGTTCCGCAAGATAATGAATCGTGTTGTAAAGCTCTGGAATAATGGCAACAAAGAAAAGAGCGATAATACCCACGACTATCACGAGTGATATCAATGTACAAATCATTCGTGTTGTCTTAAAAGCCTTAGTTTTTGTCTTGCATTTTCTCTCAAAAAACGGATACATCCTTTTTTCAAAAAATTCCATGATAGGATTCATAAGAAACGCAAGTCCAAAGCCTATGAATATCGACTGGAATACACCAATCAGTGTGCTCCAACCTTCACCGAGTCCCTTGTATCTGGATACACAAAAGTAAAAAAGAATGATACAGCAGGCGGTGAAAATCACCACCGCTGATACCATCATCATTTGTTTTAAGCTTAATCGTTCTTTTTTTTCTGGAAGATTTTGCTGATTCATAAAATTCTCCTGCTAACCTCTGTAATAGTTAATCAAACATCCCTTTAAAATGATATCTCTCTCATCATCTGTCAAATCGCCAAGTTTCATTGAAAAGTCATGCAATGCGCCGTCTTTTACCACATAAGCTTCAATTTCATCCTTCTTTTCAATGATAGCTTTTCTTATCTTTGGAACGAAGATGTAGTCTCCGTTGGTAAATGGAAGCTCGCCTTCTGGAATGAGGAATGGAAGCATACCCCAGTTGATCAGATTTGAGCGATATCTCTTGGTTGCATACTCATTTGCAATATTGGCCCATCCACCAAGAACCTTCTGGCAAGAAGCAGCCTGTTCTCTTGCAGATCCATCACCAGGCTTTACAGCGAAAATCGTACTTCCAACGCCAAAGTTGCTGTGGTTAACCTCTGGGAAAGTAGCCTTTACGGTATGCACAATCTCACGCAATTCTGGAACTGCTTCTCCTGCGCACTCTCCTGCTTCCAAAGCCTTTTGTGCTTTTTGAATTGCCTTTGCGCGGCCTACATACTCTGGATCCTTGCGGGATAAAGTAAACTCAGCAAGTCCAAGCGGATTCGAACGATAAGAAGATGTTTCTCCAGATGGAATCAACTCATCTGTAGTGGTAACAGGATCATGAATCTCGGATACCACTTTGAGGAAGAGGTTCTCTGGAAGAGCACTCATTGCTGGCCAATCCTTGATATTTGGACCAAACTTGATCTCTACATCTGAGTCTGCTACTCCCTTGCTGTCAAATACACGATTTGCATAAATATTTTTATCGAAGAAATATTTTGGCTTGCTATAATTTACGTCGATATCAGTTGCCGCTGTCAGATATCCCTTGTTTGCAGCTGTGGCTGCGATAGAACGAGCATCCATAAGTGCAACTGAAGAAATCTGGCCATTCTGAAGCTTTGATCCCTCGCGGTTCGGGAAGTTTCTGGTAGAGTGACGGATAGAAAATCCATTGTTGCTAGGTGTATCTCCAGCGCCAAAACATGGTCCACAGAAGGCTGTTTTAACAATAGCACCTGTCTCCATCAAATCTGCCACGCAGCCATTTTTAACAAGTTCCATATAAATAGGTGTAGATGCCGGATAAACGCTGAGGGTAAACTCATCTGGTCCGATAGAAGTACCACGTAAAATATCTGCCGCATCGGTAATATTTTCATATCCACCACCGGCACAACCTGCGATAATACCCTGATCTACATACAATCTGCCATTTCTAACTTTATCTTTAAGTGTAAAATCAACCTGTCCATCCAGACTGACTTTTGCTCTTTTTTCACAGTCATCCAGGATATCCATGAGGTTTGCATTGAGTTCCTCGATGGTATAAGTGTTGCTTGGATGGAATGGCATAGCAATCATAGGCTTGATTTCAGATAAATCAATCTCGATAAAGCCATCATAGTAAGCGATCTCGCCAGGATTTAACTCTGCATATTCCTCGCTTCTTCCATGAATCTCGTAGTAGTCGCGCACTGCATCATCTGTCTTCCAAATAGAAGAGAGGCAAGTGGTCTCTGTTGTCATAACATCCACGCCAATACGGTAATCAACGCTTAAGTTGGCAACTCCAGGTCCTACGAATTCCATGACTTTATTTTTAACATATCCCTTGTCAAATACCTCTCCGATAATGGCAAGAGCGATATCCTGTGGGCCAACTCCTTTTTGTGGAGCACCGGTCATGTAAACACCAACAACTCCTGGCATGGCAATGTCATATGTCTTTGACAAAAGCTGCTTTACAAGTTCTGGACCACCTTCACCCATAGCCATGGTTCCAAGGGCACCATATCTGGTATGAGAATCAGATCCCAGGATCATCTTTCCGCCGCCTGCAAGCATCTCACGGGCAAACTGATGAATGACAGCCTGATGTGGTGGTACATAGATTCCGCCATATTTTTTAGCACAAGTAAGACCAAACATGTGGTCATCCTCGTTTATCGTTCCACCTACAGCACAAAGACTGTTGTGGCAGTTGGTTAAAACATAAGGAATTGGAAACTTTTCCAAACCAGAGGCTCTGGCTGTCTGGATAATTCCAACATAGGTAATGTCATGTGAAGTCAATTTATCGAATTTAATCTGCAACTGCTCCATATTGCCTGAAGTATTGTGGCTTTGTAAAATACCATATGCGATGGTGTTCTTTGCAGCCTCTTCCTTTGAAATCAGATGACCTGTCTCTTTTTTAATCTGGTCTGCTGCATCACTTCCATCTGCTACGATTGTAGTTCCATTTAGCAGATATACTCCCTGTTCGTAAAGTTTCATGTGTTTCCTCCTAAGATTTTATTTTTTCCCAAAAAGAGAGAAAATCCCTTTTCCTTCTTCTGTCTTGTGGCTACTATCCTCTTCATCCTTCCAATCGAAGTATTCCCGGTCTAAATCTGCTGACATAGCGGCAATCTCCTCCTCAGACAACTGAGATGAAGCGGCCTCTTCCTTGGATGAGTCCTCTTCGTCTAGCGGAATGCCATTTTGTCTGAAATAATCTTCGTTGATACGGATCTCTGGCTGCACATTGGCATAAGACGGAACGTCTGAAGGTGAGTCTGCCTGTCCGCTTTCTTTTTGCTTTTGCAAACGATGATTTTCATCCTCGATCAAGCGCAAATACTTTTGCGTATCAATCAAATCGCCAAGCTGAGACTTCAGTTCTGACTGGTTCTTCTTGACCTGCCGCTTTTCTTCTGTCAACTTGTCCTTCGTCTGCTCAAAAATGCGAAGTAAAGACTTGTTGGTCTCCTCCATAATCTGCTGCACTTCATTTAAAGCATTGTCCGTATACATAATGGAAGCAGCGTAAATATCCTCAGCATTTCTCGTTGCCTCAAAGATAATCTCGTCTCCCTGCTTTTGCATCTCACGATTGGCACGATCCTTTTTCGTCTGAGAAAGCTCGTGTTCATCCATCATGTCATACATACAGGAATTCAGCTCTTTTAGTAGATCCATCATCTCATTTTTGTTGACGATGACATCTCTTTTGCTGCCGTTGTAGGGTTCTGCCTTTGAAAAAAGTACATGTATGTCACGAAGTACTTTTTCTGTGCGATCAGATGCGCTCATATTACACCTCGTCATTTTATTTGGCCAAAAATTTGCCTATTCATAGAAAAATATAGCATAGAAAGCCCTTTATTACAACGATTCTAGGACTTGCATTTATTAATCTATAACAAAAGGTTTACAAACTCTTGGCAGGATACCATTCATATAAGCAATTAGAACTCCGTAGTTTGTAATTGGAACATTTTGCTCAAAACCAAATTTAATGCGATAACGCATCTCCTCTAAATTGAGAGTGCATCCACCACAGTGAACTACAAGCGCATATTTCGACAAATCCTTTGGAAATTCTCCCCCGCTTGTAAATTCAAACTCCAGATCCTTTTTTGTATACTCCAAAATCCATCTTGGCATTTTGACCGTTCCAATATCATCGCACTGTCTGTGATGTGTGCAACCCTCGGAAATAAGCACTTTGTCGCCGTCTTTTAAATCGTCGAGTGCCTTTGCCCCAGCAATCTGAACCGACAGATCACCCTTATATCTTGCCATCAAAATAGAAAATGATGTGAGCAAAATATCATCTGGTGTTTCCTTGTTAACTCGCCCAAAAGCCTGACTGTCAGTAACAACCAGTGCCGGCTTTTTTTCAAGAGAAGAAAGTGCCGCTGTAAGCTCCGTCTCGCGACAAACGATAGGCATTGCTCCAGCCTCCAAAGCATCACGAATCACCTGCTGCTGCGGTAAAATCAGACGCCCCTTTGGCGCTGCTGAATCAATCGGAACAACTAAAACAAGCACATCTCCTTTTTTTAGCAAATCTCTAATTAGGGGTCTGTCTTCTTCTTGGGGTTTTGCATGAGCCAGGGCTTCTTTTAATTCAAAGATGCCCTTCTTTTCCTTTGCACTGACCATGCAGATCTTTTCTTTTGAAACCTCTAGATCTTTTGAAATCTGCAACTTTTTTGCTTCTAAGTTTTCCTGATTTTGGCAAATGTCTGTCTTGTTACAGGCGATTAGATAAGGCAGCTTTCGCTTTTTTGCTTCTGTTAAAAGTTCCCTTTCAACTTCAAAATCATCATCCTCTGCATCCATCACCAGAAGAACGATTTCTGTTTTTCTAAGCATCTGCAAGGCTTTTTCCATGCGCTTTTGACCCAATTCTCCTTCGTCATCAAGTCCCGGTGTATCAATCAAAAGCACTGGACCGAGCGGCAAAAGTTCCATGGCTTTTTTCACAGGATCTGTAGTTGTGCCCTTAACATTTGAAACAATAGACAATTCCTGACCCGTGATTGCGTTTATAAGGCTGGATTTGCCAGCATTTCTCTTTCCAAAAATACCAATATGGGTTCTCTCTCCACTTGGTGTCTCATTCATAGTCATGAATTTATCCCTTCTCTTCCCAAATCTGGTCTGCTGTCAATTTAAATTAGAAACGGAAATCGCGGTTTCCTTCATGGATGCGGTCAATATAATCTTTCGCTTTTTCCTTGACCTTCGGATTGGTTATGACTTCCAATTCCTTTTCAATCAAAGCCTCGCCCACTGCTTTTGTTTCCGGACTTGCATAATCTTCCAAATATTCTTTTAAAGTCATAAGAGCGTTTGGATGACAGCAGTTTACAATCTGCTTGCTCTTTAAGAGCGACATAAATCTGTCTCCGGTTCTGCCTTCACGATAACAAGCGGTACAAAAACTAGGCACATAACCCATATCCATCAGCCACTTTACAACCTCATCGAGTGGACGATTATCGCTGACATCAAACTGAGCTGAATTGTCCTCCTCGGACTCCTCCTCAACATATCCACCAACACTCGTCTTTGAACCACCACTGATCTGAGAGACTCCCAACTCAAGTACGCGCTCACGGCTCTCCTTGCTCTCTCTGGTTGATACAATCATTCCTGTGTATGGCACAGCAATACGAATGCAGGCAACTATTTTTGCAAAAGTCTCATCGGAAATTCCATTGTCAAAAACATCCGGATCAATATCATCGGCACGACGAACACGTGGAACACTGATAGTATGTGGACCACAACCTTTGGCTGCCTCTAAGTGCTCCGCATGCATGATAATACCAGTAAAATCGTAGCGATAATTATTTAGTCCAAAAAGAACTCCAAGTCCTACATCATCGATACCTCCATCCATGGCGCGATCCATGGCCTCAGTATGATAAGCATAGTTGCTCTTTGGTCCAGATGGGTGAAGCTGCTCGTATGATTTTTTATTGTAAGTCTCCTGGAAAAGGATATAAGTTCCAATTCCTGCTTCTTTTAACATACGATATTCCTCGACAGTTGTTGCCGCGATATTGACGTTGACGCGGCGAATATCTCCATTTTTATGGTGAATACTGTAGATTGTCTTGATACATTCCAAGATATATTCGATAGGATTGTTCTTTGGATCCTCACCAGCTTCAATGGCAAGTCGCTTGTGTCCCATATCCTGCAAGGCGATTACTTCATCGCGAACCTGGTCCTGAGTAAGCTTTACGCGGCGAATATGTTTGTTTTTAGCATGATATGGACAGTACTCACATCCATTAATGCAATAATTTGAAAGATAAAGAGGCGCAAACATAACAATACGATTGCCGTAAAACTCCTGCTTTATCTCCTTTGCCAACTGATAAATCTCCTGATTTTTATCCTCGAGTTCACAGTCTAGTAGTACCAGGGCTTCCTTGTGGCTGACGCCCTTCATCTTTCTTGCCTTTTCTAAGATTTCATCAATGAGCTCACGATTGTTTTTATTCTTCTCGGCATATTCGAGACACTCACGAATCTCCTCGTCACTGATAAACTCCTCTGCTTTTGACGACATTACATCATACATTCTTTTTTCCTCCCTTTGAAAAACTTATGCTTATATGATAAACCGTTATTTTCGGTTTGTTTCTTTAATCCTGTTTTAATTTTGGCGAATCTCCCCTGTCTACCACCAGTTCATATCCGATAGACTGCATTCGGTTTGCCAGACATCCACGACATTCTGCCGCCTCATCGCCGGTACAAATCTTGTTGTCATAGAGTTCATACTGCTTGCGCACACTTGTTGGCGACAAATTAGGCATAACAACATTTGCTCCTGCCAAGATACCCTTTTCGCGGCCTTTTGGATCTATAGTTCCAAGAGCAGTCGTTGCTGGCAACAAAAGAGTCGGCTGTAAAATTCTAAGAAGAGATAGCAAATATAAAGTCTCCTCAACAGTCCCTTGGGATTGCCCAGCAAATGGGGTTTCGTGGTGTGGCACGAAAGGCCCGATGCCTACCATTGCAGGCTTAAACTCCTGTATAAAATACATATCTTTTGCTAAGGTTTTCGGCGTTTGGCCCGGAGAGCCAACCATAAATCCACATCCAACCTGATAACCTAAAGCCTTTAGCTTACTAAGGCACTCCATGCGGTTATCAAAGGACATTTCCTTAGGATGCAAGCTTTCATAATGACTTTTATCAGCCGTTTCATGCCGCAAAAGGTATCTATCCGCCCCTGCCTCTTTCATCAAGCGGTAACTTTTTTCACTTCTTTCTCCAAGAGACAATGTGATGGCACAGTCTGGATGTCTCAGTTTTATCTCACGAATCAAATTGCACATAACCTCATCGGTATAATATGCATCCTCTCCTCCCTGTAAGACAAAAGTACGAAATCCCAACTCCGCCCCCGTATCAGCACAGGATATAATATCCTCTTGGCTCAGGCGATAGCGTTTTACATGCTTATTATCCCGCCTTATTCCACAATAATAACAGTTGTTTTTACAGTAATTAGAAATCTCAATCAACCCTCTGGTATAAATTTTATTTCCAAAGACTTCCTTTGATCTGTTCCTGGCAATTTCTGCTGCATATTCTGCCACTTCCTGGCATCTGCCGTGGATAAGTTCTTCCCATTCATCCGAATTTAAGGCATTTTCCTTGTCCAATTTATCTATCAAGCCCTTTATTCTTTGCGTCGCCATCACCTCCATTTCAAAATTCATTTCATATGCACCCGATCTTTACTAACACTTAAAAAAGAGAGCTTTTAGCATATAAGTTAATGTTTTGAATAGACTGCTTTTGCCGTAACTCCCTCAATATTTCCTATTTTTCCCGACATGGCACTGATAATATCCTGGGGCGCATCCACTGCCACACTGATTAAGGAAATACCCTTTTTCTCATAAGGCAGTCCCATGCGGCCAATAATATATTTGCCATATTCATGCAGTATATGATTAAGTTCTTCTGCTTTATCCCGTTCCTCAACTACGATTGCTAAAATTGCTACCCTTGTATCCATATACTTTCCCTTTCTCATACTCTATAAAAGATATATTTAGGTAAAAAAATCTCTGTATCCAAAGATACAGAGATTCCTGGCGAATTCATCCTAAATCAAATTCACGTTAATTTCCTATGCCCTGTATCTTTAGACTCAGGTCTCCCTTTGCCCTCAGATGCTTTTCTTTTTCATTTTACAAAAGTCAAGACTCGCTCGATTTCTCCTACTGAGTTAAAACAAAACAGGGAGAAAATCTCTCCCTGTATATCCTTTTATCAAGACTTGCTTGTCTCAAAAATCTATTTTATGGCGTTACCTCCACAGCCTGCTCAACCCAGGCACCCTCGCGGCACCCGGAAAATCCTTCTTAGTGCTGCTCCATTCCTGACCTGACACGATTCGTAGGCATCCGTCGCGCAAGACCCAAGTATCAACGCCACTTGTGGAGGCCGCCATTTGCATTGTAGGGGATTATGACCCATTTGTCAATCAAACCGCCACTAACTTCCCTACCAACTTGCGTATTATCTTCCAAACAAAATTAACTGGTAGTCTCTTCCCTAAAACTGCTTCTTTTGCTCACGTAGTTCCGTAAAAAATCCACTGATCAGCTCAGAACACTCTTCTTCCAAGACGCCTCGTACTACTTCAACCTGATGGTTAAAAGCATCCATCTGTAAAATATTGAGAACTGATCCAGCACAACCAGCCTTGGCATTCATGCTGCCGATAACCGCTTTTTTCAATCTGGCCTGCACCATAGCACCAGCACACATTTGACAAGGCTCAAGGGTTATATACATGGTACAATCTTCAAGTCTCCAGTCTCCCGTTTTTTTACAAGCCTGCTTGATAGCAATGAGTTCCGCGTGAGACAAAACATTTTTATCCGTATTTCGCTTGTTGTAGCCCTTGCCGATCACCTTGTCGTCCTGTACAATCACGCATCCAATAGGAACTTCATTGATCTCGTAAGCTTTTCTTGCCTCTTTTAAGGCCATCTTCATGTATTTCTCGTCCTTTTTTTCCTGACGATTTTTCTCCATCTTCTCAAATAAGGCCATGTGGTAAATCCTCCCTCAAACTGATATAATTTTCACGTATTCTAATTATAGCACTTTATATTACGTACAAAACGTTTTTTATTGACAAAACAGGAGGCTTTTATGCAAATATACGGACTTCAAAAAACCACTCTGGTTGACTTTCCAGGACATGTGGCAACTACGCTTTTTACAGGAGGATGCAATTTTGTATGCCCTTACTGTCACAATGGCGATCTCGTGGTTGGTCTATCCGATGTAACTCCATACGACGAAGAAGAGATTTTTTCCCACTTGAAAAAGAGACAAGGCGTATTAGATGCCGTCGTTATCAGTGGAGGAGAGCCTACTTTACACCAGGATTTGCCTGAATTTATCAAAAAAATCAAAGAACTTGGCTATCTCGTAAAGCTTGATACCAATGGTTCCAATCCAACCATGCTAAAAGACTTGGTAAATGAAGGCCTAGTGGATTATGTTGCCATGGATATCAAACATGCCAGGACAAAATACAATTCCATCGCCAATCAAAAGAATTTCGATATAGATGCCATCTGCGAATCTGTAGATTTTTTAAAAGAAAATCATGTGGACTATGAATTTCGCACAACCTTGGCAAAAGAACTCCACAAAGATACAGATATGACTGCCATCGGTCTGTGGCTTATGGGGGCAAAAGCCCTTTATTTGCAGCCATACAAGGAATCTGATGCTGTCATTTCGCCGGGATTTCATCCACACGACAGAAAGACTTTAGATGAATTTGTCCACATTCTTTCTGCTTTCATTGAAAAAGTAGAACTGCGAGGTATTGACTAGTGAATTTTGAACAGGAAACCGACCGCCTTGTACTACGGGTACTCACATCAGAAGACGCAAAAAAATCTCTGGATTTCTACAAAAAAAATGCCAGAGATTTTGAAAAATATGAACCTATCCTAGGAGACAATTTTTACAGCCTTTCCTATCAAAAAAATCTCCTGAATTATGAATATCAGGAGATTTTAAAACTTCATATGCTTCGTTTTTGGATATTTGAAAAAGAGCATCCGGAAAAAATCATTGGTACGGTAAGCTATCATAATATAACTCCCAATATCTATTCTTCAGCCAGACTTGGTTACAAGATAGATAGGGATTTTCGCCGGAAAGGTTATGCCTACGAGGCTATTTCAAATACCATGAAGTTTGTATCAAAAGACATCGGAATTCGCCGGTACGAAGCCCTGGTCCTGCCTGAGAATGAAGCTTCCATCGGTCTTCTTACAAAACTTGGTTTTGCCAGAGAAGGCCTTTTAAAAGATAAAGTCTATCTCAACGACCAATGGAGAGACCATTTTCTCTATGCCTATATCGATACAAATCTATAAGTGAGTGATTACTCCTCGATGCTTCCTCTTGAAATCTCAAGAATGGCATCCAAGATATCCTTTGTCTCATACATGTCTGTCTTACAGTCATTGCTAAGAGAGATGCTGGATTCTGATGTTGCAGCAACCTCTTCTGAAGTTGCTGATAAGTTGCTGATGGCATCCATAACGTTGGCATTGGCATCTACACAGGCATCAACATTTTCAGTGATACTCTTTACTCTCTCAGAAAGTTCATTTACCTTTTCCAAGATTTCTTCGAACTTCTCACCAGTTTCCGTAATCATAAGACTCTGCTGGTTAGCTGAATCTACAGAGCGCTGCATATTTGAAGAAGCTGTATCAACTTTTGAAATCAAGTCATCAATGGTGCTTGAAATCTCTTCTGCAGACTTCTGTGTATCTTCTGAAAGCTTGCGAATCTCCTCGGCAACTACGGCAAATCCACGACCGGCTTCTCCTGCACGAGCAGCCTCGATAGAAGCGTTGAGTGCCAAAAGATTGGTCTGGCTTGAAATACCAAGAATAGTAGCCACGATTTCCTTTACTGTGGTAGCGGAATCCTGCAATTGCTTGGTCATCTCAGCAGTATTCTCATTGATGGTAGAAGATTCTTCTGATTTGGCACGAAGTTCCTGAATCAAAGCATTACCATCGCTAATTTTTTCCGTAACATCCATTGAATTCTGCTGCATCTGACGAGACTGATGAGCAATGTTGTCCAAGGACTCTGTAATATTGGAATTCATCTCTGTCTGAGTCTGAATAGCCTCGGCTGTCATGGTAACTGACTCTGCAATCTGTACTGCTGCCTCCGCTGTAGAAGTAACTTTTCCAGAAAGAGAAGACATAGCTTCGTTGGCATTTTCCAGCTTTTTAGCAATCTCCTCAGAAGTAGTCTTGACACGCTTTGCATTTTCCTGCTGCTGCTGTGCTGCAGTCTCAATTTCATCAAGACTTTCTCTATTATGCTTCTGACTATTTTTCACATAATAGATTGCCATAAATCCAGTTATAAGAGTAAACATGCCATCGGTTAATACCATATTCTTTCTATCTGCCGCTTCTGGTGAAATCGTAAGAAAGACCGGAATATAAATAACATTCATTGCAGTTGTAATACTTGCTGTAAAAACGATAAGTTTGCGATCTCCATATACCACAGCGATAAAAAGAATCATTGGAGCAAAAGCCCACATATACGGCGTATGAATAGATCCAAACATTTCAATAATGTAACTGAGGCAAACACTAACCAAGAGAATGTACTTGCCAATGGCCTTCTGTCTGTATTTAAAATATGCTACTACACTGACTGCCACGGCAATGATTTGCGCTACAAGCATAAAAGGTGTCGGCAAAATCAATCGTCCTGGCGAATATAAAATAGTCGCAAGCAAGCAAAAAAACTGAACAATAATGGTAAAAAGAAATGCCAGACTATTGTTCTCTACAATGTGTTTTTCCTTTAAACTCATAAAAACCCTCCTAAATTGCAATATTATGCTAGTTTCATTTTAAGTGTATAGCTAATAAAATTCAATATAAAGGAGGGTTTTTTATTATATTTTAAATTATCCGAAATATCTCTCAAGTAATCCCTTGAGCGCCTTGCCATGACGAGCCTCGTCGCGAGCCATCTCATGAACTGTATCATGAATAGCGTCTAAGTTATTCTTCTTAGCACATTTTGCTAATTCAACTTTACCTGCAGTTGCACCAAACTCGCAATCAACTCTCCATTTCAAGTTCTTCTCAGTAGAAGCTGTCATATTGCCTTCCAAGTCAGAACCTAAAAGCTCTGCAAACTTTGCAGCATGTTCTGCTTCCTCGAAAGCTGCCTTTTCCCAATAAAGACCAACCTCTGGATATCCCTCTCTATAAGCAACACGTGCCATGCAAAGATACATTCCTACTTCTGAGCACTCGCCCTCAAAATTTGCCTTGAGCTGATCAAAGATAAACTTTTTGTCCTCGTCTGAGATTGCCTTGTTGTCTTTGACAGTAGCAGCATATGTACCAAACTCATGCTCTGCTGCAAGCTGCAATTCTCCTTCTACCTTTTTGAACTGATCCGCACCAACGTGGCAGGTAGGACACTCGAAATCCTCTGGAAGCTCATCTCCTTCATAAACATATCCGCATACGCTACATACATATTTTGCCATAATTTTTCTCCTTTTCTATTTTTTACTTTTAGACTTCCTCACTAGTCTTGCTAGTTAGATTCGAGTCTGCATTTAAAAATACATATATTCGAATCCATGCACATCTTTGTGATGCATTTACTTATGTGTTGAATGTAATATAACACCTGATAATATC
>CAVIOJ010000050.1:0-12280 GCA_963644225.1 Lachnospiraceae bacterium
CTATGAAATATATGATATTGATCCTGTTATAAAAAAAGATACCAGGGGAAAGAGTTTCCCAAGCAGGCATGTTTTTTCAATTTTTATTATTGCCATGACATTCCTACAAGTATCCTGGCCGCTTGCGGTGGTGATACTCATTATGGGTCTTTTTCTGGCAGTTGTTAGGGTTATAGGGGGCGTCCATTTTATCAGTGATGTTATTGCTGGTGGAATGATTGCCGTTATAGTTGGATTTTTGGGATATTACGTGATTTTTTAACTTAAAACCAAGGGATTCTTGAAAAACTGGGAGAGAATTATGAAGAAAAATTTTCGTAAAATTTTGGCGGTCTTATTCGGTTTACTTGGAACTGTTCTTTCTGTGTATGTGGGAGGCTATTGGCTTTTTATCCGACCAGTGCGTTTTTTGATGGATGGCTTTATGGCTGGTACTCTTACAAGACATACTCTGATCGTTTGTATTATAAAAATTGTTTTGGCATCGACAGCAGCGGGCGGTATTTGGGTAATCTTTGATATTATTGCAGGACATTTTAGGGACAATTAAATGAATATTTCGGAATTTGCAGCTTTCGCTGGAGTATCAAAATCAGCAGTGAGCAGGTATTTTAATGATGGTTATCTTAGTCAGGAAAAGAGGGATATTATTGAAGCAGCCCTTGTTGAGACGGGCTATAAGCCCAGCTTTTCTGCCCAGGCTATAAAAACCAGAGTTACAAAACTTGTGGGTGTTATTTTGCCAAAACTCTCCAGCGAAAGCTGTGCTCGTATTACGGAAGGTATCAGTCAGGTGATGAATCAAAATGGCTATCAGATTCTTCTTGTAAATACAGCCAACGACTATCACAAAGAAATCGAGTACTTAGAACTTTTTCGTCATAACAGGGTAGACGGAGTTATCCTTTTAGCTAGTGTTTTTTCAGATAAACACAAATCAGTTATGAAAAAGATGCATATACCTGTTATTGTGGTGGGACAGGAGTGCAAGGGATTTAACTGTGTATGTCACGATGATTTTGGCGCGGCCTACGCCCTGACTTCCCATATGATAGAAGCTGGGGGAAAGGTTCCCGGCTTTATTGGGACACTAAAAGAAGACAAGGCGGTTGGTGGTGACAGATATCAAGGCTTTAATCAGGCTCTGCTGGATCATGGAATGACATTTTCTTCTGATAATTTATCCCGGGGAGAGTTCACCATGGATTCGGGATACAGATGCGCAAAAGAAATTCTCTCCTCAAGTAAGCGGCCTGATTTTATTTTTTGTGCAACGGATACAATTGCTGCAGGGGCTATGTCCTATTGCAGAGACATCGGTCTTGCAATTCCAGATGATGTTATGATTTGCGGAGTGGGAGATTCCAAATTAGGACAGGCTACTGTGGTTCCTCTTACAACTGCAAGACTTCATTACAAGGCGGCTGGAATCGAGGCTGCAAAAATGCTTCTTGAATCTGTGGGAAAAGAGGTTCATAAGACGGAGATCTTGCGGCTTGATTATGAACTTATACCACGAATGTCCACAGAAAAATGTGAAACTGTGTGAAACCTACTGATTGAAACATCCATGTTATGCAGATTTGTCAATAGAATATTGAGAATTGCCCATTTATAATGAATTCATCGATTGAAACCGGTTTCATGAATTGAATTCACATTAGGAGGAGAACATGGATTATAAAAAAACTGCTGTAGAAATTCTTTCTACAATAGGCGGCAAAGATAATGTTGTTAGCGCAGCTCATTGTGCTACAAGACTTCGACTTGTTATTGCTGATAACAGTCTGGTAAATAAAGATAAATTAGAAAATATTGACGGGGTAAAAGGTGTTTTCGAGGCATCTGGACAGTTACAGATTATCATTGGAACTGGTGCTGTAAATAAAGTATATGATGAGTTTATAGCAGCAGGCGGGATGAGCGTAGCCAGCAAGGAAGAGGTAAAGCAGGCTGCATCTGCAAAATCTCCATGGTATAAGCGTGCTATTAAAAGCTTGGGAGATATATTTGTTCCAATTATTCCAGCCATTGTTGCAACTGGACTTTTAAATGGTCTTTTAGGAGGCCTTGTTCAAATTTGGCCGGGAATGAGTGACTCGTATTTATACGGTCTTTTAAATATTTTCTCAAATACGGCTCTTACATTCTTGCCGATTCTTATTGCTATTTCGGCAGCCAAGATTTTTGGCGGAAATATATATCTTGGTGCTGTAATCGGTATGATTATGATCCATCCGGATTTGGTAAATGCCTGGACAGTTGCATCTGGAGCCGAGACTTCTACACTTTGGTCATGGTTTGGCCTGTGGGATATTCAAAATACCGGCTATCAGGGACATGTAATTCCTGTTATTTTATCTGTATGGCTCATGTCATTTATTGAGAAAAAATTGCATAAGATTGTACCAGAGATGCTGGATTTATTTGTAACACCTCTTGTATCAGTCTTGGTTGCAGGATTTGTCAGCATGACTTTCATTGGACCTGTATTTGCTACTGTTGAGACATGGGTACTTACAGGAGCACAGATGCTTATTACCATCCCATTTGGTATCGGAGCATTTATCGTAGGTGGTGTATATGCTCCTACAGTTGTAGCGGGTGTACACCATATGTATAATGCCATCGAGATGATGATGCTTGCTGATAATGGAATGAATACCTGGATGCCAATCGCTACAGCGGCTAATGTGGCACAGGGTGCGGCAGCTCTTGCGGTTGCTTTAAAGACAAAAAATAGTAAAACCAAGGCAATGGCACTTCCGGCTTCACTTTCAGCCTTTTTAGGTATCACCGAGCCAGCTATCTTTGGTGTAAACATTCGTTTCGGTAAGCCGTTTATTGCAGGTATGATTGGTGGTGCCTGTGGTGCAGCAGTTGCCTCAATTATGGGTGTATATGCTACAGCCAACGGCGTAACAGGACTTTTTGGATTCCTTATCACGGTGGATTCGTTTGTTGGATATCTGCTTACAATCATTGTTGCCTTCGCAGTTGCCTTTGCGATTTCATGGATTTTAGGAACCAAGGAAGAAAATATTTCAGCTCCTTTGACAGGATGTGTTATACCTCTTTCTGAGGTGGAAGATGAGACTTTTGCAGCAGGCGTACTTGGTCAGGGTCTTGCCATAGAACCAAAAGAAGGAAAGGTAGTTGCACCTGCTAATGCTACTGTTGAATCCATTTTTGATACAAAGCATGCAATAGGATTACTTCTTGATAATGGAGTAGAACTTCTGATTCATGTGGGTATTAATACTGTAGAACTTGGCGGAGAAGGATTTTCGGCCCATGTTTCTATAGGAGATAAAGTAAAGAAGGGACAGACACTGATTACTTTTGACAAGGATTTTATTTCCCAAAAAGGTTACAAATTGACAACACCTGTGCTTGTTACAAACTCAGATGATTATAAAAAGATTATACCTTGCGCAGCAGAAAATGTTGCCTGTGGTGATGGTTTGATTTCACTTGAAAAGTAAATGAAATAAACTGTGGAGCGCATAATATGCATATTTAAAAAGGGGCACAAATGGATAAGAAATATATAGATGGAAAATGGAGACAAAGTATACATCTTGAACCTCCTATGGGATGGATGAATGATCCAAATGGTCTGTGTTATTTTGGTGGATACTATCACGTTTATTTTCAGTACACACCAGCATCTGCAACTGGAGATGGGGACCGCCTGTGGGGACATTATCAGTCGAAAAATTTGCTTGACTGGACGTTTATGGGGACAGTTTTTTTTCAAGATACTCCATGGGATAAAGATGGTGTCTATTCGGGCTCGGCTTTTGTAGTAGGCGATACATTGCACCTTTTTTACACGGGCAACGTAAAAGAAGCTGGCGATCACGACTATATTACAAGCGGCAGAGGGGCCAATGTTATACATGTGACTAGTAAAGATGGACATACTATGTCAGAAAAAGAGGTCCTTCTTAAAAATGCTGATTATCCGGATTTTTGCTCTAATCATGTGCGTGATCCAAAGATATGGTTTGAGGATGAAAAATGGCATATGGTGCTTGGAGCCAGAAGCCTCGATGATACGGGATTAGTGCTTTTCTATGAATCAAATGATTTGCAGCGGTGGATTTATTCTGGCTGTGACAGCATAGATGATTTTGGCTACATGTGGGAATGCCCGGATGTGATAAATCTCGGTGAAAAAAAGTTTTTGTCATTGTCTCCGCAGGGCCTGGCTCACTTGGAATATGACAATCAAAATGTTTATTCTTCGGGATATTTTTCCTATGATGACAAACTCTTGGATTTTAGAGAGTGGGATAAGGGCTTTGACTTTTATGCCCCGCAGACTTTTGTGGCTCCTGATGGCCGAAGGATTATAATTGGCTGGATGGGAATCGGCGATATTCCTTATGAAAATCCGACAGTAGAACTTGGATACCAGCATTGTCTTACCCTGCCACGAGTTGTAACCCTTGGCGCAGATGGTTGTCTTTTGCAAGCGCCTGTCTCTGAGATTGACGCGTTAAGACGGGATGAAAAAAAGCTGTCTGATGGAGAAAAAATCAATATGCAGCTTCCTTTTGATCTCACAGCTGATGTGACGGGCAAATTTTCAATAAAGATATCAGAAGGTTTAGAAATATTCTGGGATGGAAGTGTCGCTGGTCTTAGATTTACGGATAATAATATGGGATATGGCAGGGACCAAAGAAAGGCTCTTTTAGAAACATGTGAAAACATAAGGATCCTTGCTGATAATAGCTCTTTGGAAGTTTATCTGGATAATGGACGGATTGTATTTTCGACGAGAATGTATCCGGATGATGATATGGTTAGTCTTGAGATAAATGGACTAGATGCAACTTGTTATTTACTTTCGCCGATGGAGGTAGAGTATCTTGGAAAATAAAAAACTTGTGGCAATAGGAGAAGCATTGATTGATTTTATACCGAAAGAAACAGGTCTTGATTTTAGCCAGGTTTCTGCTTTTATTCCCAAGGTAGGAGGGGCCCCAGCCAATGTGTGCGGGGCCTTTTCGGCGTTGGGCGGTCAGTCGAGGATTATCACTCAGTTAGGAAATGATCCTTTTGGGAAAAAGATAGTAGACGAATTGGCAGGATTTGGTATTGAGACGGAAGCCATCAGTTTGACAGATGAGGCCAACACATGTCTTGCTTTTGTCAGTTTAGAGGCAGATGGCAACAGACAATTTTCTTTTTATCGGAAGCCATCAGCAGACATGTTATATGAGCCTTCGCAGGTGAAAAAAGAGTATTTTTCGGATGCCTATGCTTTGCATTTTTGCTCGGTATCCTTAGGAGACTATCCGATGAAGGATGCTCATTATAAGGCTATAGAGTATGCCCTTGATGCTGGTGCAATTATTAGCTTTGATCCTAATTTGCGCTTTCCTTTGTGGGAGGATTTAGGACTTCTAAAAGAGCGAGTCAGAGAGTTTATTCCAAAATGTAATATTTTAAAAATTTCTGATGAGGAATTAGAATTTATCACAGGTCACAAGGATATTAATGAGGCGTCAGGAGAACTTTTTGACGCGGGAGTTTCCTTGATTTTGTATACTTGTGGAGCCAGTGGAGCTTATGCCCTGACAAAGGACTTCACTTGTTTTGTCCCTTCAAAGAAGGTAAAGGCTGTTGATACTACGGGAGCGGGAGATGGATTTATCGGATCCTTCTTGTATAAATTGCAGGAATTTGGAATAGGCTTTTATAATCTTGATGAGATTGATGCTGAAATACTTACAGATTGCCTGGAATTTTCGACAGAATTTTGTGCCTACAGTGTGCAGCGTGAAGGTGCAATTGCGTCCTATGCGGGTGCTGGATTTTAAATTAAACTGACCGAAATGAAGTGCTGAGTGCACAGTTTCGAAGGAGTAGATGTCTGCTGAGGCAGACTCGAATTCGGCGATGGAGACATGCGAGAGGGTCTTTATCATTGCTGGTTGGATAAAAAATAGAAAAAGAGGTGCTTTATGGACACGAAAAAAAGAATACGTTTGCTTGCCTTGGATGTGGATGGAACTCTTTTTACAAATAAAGGAATTATAACTCAAAAGACTATCGAGGCTATAAAGGCGGCTCAAAAAGCTGGAGTTACGGTTATCATTGCATCAGGCAGGGAGTTTGATGGAGCACCACTTGAACAATTGGAGGCGGCAGGTATAGATGTTCCCTATGTTATTACTGCAAACGGAGCCGCTGTATACAAGGTCAGCGGCCGGGAGTGCCTGAGCCAGCAGTGTATGCCTATTGAAAAGATAGAGTCAGAGCTTGAAATGTTAATGAATAGTGAAGTACATGTCACTGCCTTTATAGATGGTCACAAATTCGTCCCAGCACATGTGGTGGATTATGTTGACAATATGGGCTTGCCCGCTCATATAGCAGAACGTCTGAAAAAAATATCTCCAGTGATGGATGATTTTATGGGCTATATCAAAAGTGACGATGCAAAAGTACAAAAATTCACCCTGAATTTTCAAAGACTTCCTGATGGAACTTGTCTAAATCGGGATAAGGTGGCAAAAGTTCTATATGCCTGTCCGCATATTAGCGTGGTCAATGGTGGATTTTCAAATCTTGAAATGACAGCTAAAGGCGTCAATAAGGGGCAGGGCTTGCGGGCACTTGCCGATAAACTTGGCATTGATATGGAAGAGACTATGGCGATTGGCGACAGCGAAAATGATTTGGATATGATTATTGCAGCGGGAGTAGGAGTCGCCATGGAAAATGCTGATGCCGAGATAAAGGAGGCTTCGGACTTCGTCACTTTAAGCAATGAAAATGATGGCGTGGCTTATGCTATCGAAAAGTATATATTAAGTTGAAAAATGCAAGGCCCCAAAAAGTAGCAGGGGCGTCGTATCTGTTATCACTGTCTGTTAGACACCTGCGCAGTTATGCAAGGCCCCAAAAAGCATCAAGGACATCATATGTGCTATCACTTCGTTATACTCAGCACATATGATGTCCTTGATGCTTTTTTTGCGTTTTACAATTGGGCAGTGAATATTATCAGATTTTGAGTGAAACAGACGCCCCCCCGCTGTTTATTTCCTCGTCCGGACTGGGAATTGTAGAGAACAAGGTTTTAGTATCGTGATGCAACAAACACCCCACTTCTGATTAACCAGAACACCCCACCTCAGATTAAACGAGAACACCCCTGTGACAATACATATGCTGAGTATAGCGAAGCGACGAACACCCCATCTCTGATTAAACAAGAACACCCCTGCACCAATACATATGCTGAGTATAGCGAAGCGACGAACACCCCACCTCTGATTAAACGAGAACACCCCTGTGACAATACATATGCTGAGTATAGCGAAGCGATAGCATATGTATTGTCACAGGGGTGTTCGTCAATCACTGCAGGGGTGTTCGTCAATCACTGCAGGGGTGTTCGTCAATCACCACAGGGGTGTTCGTCAATTACACCACAGGGGTGTTCGTCAACCACCGTAGGGTGTTCGTCAATCACTGCAGGGGGGCATCAACCACTAGTTGTTCTCTACTGAGTAGTTTGGCGCCTCTTTTGTGATGTGAATATCATGTGGATGGCTTTCCTTCAGAGAAGCAGCAGAAATCTTGACAAACTTAGCTTTCTCCTGAAGTTCTGGAATAGTAGGAGCTCCGTTGTATCCCATACCAGAGCGAATACCACCAACTAACTGGAAGATCATATCCTCCAAAGATCCCTTGTAAGCAACACGTCCTTCGACACCTTCTGGAACCAACTTCTTTGCGCCTTCCTGGAAGTAGCGATCCTTGCTTCCATTTTCCATGGCAGCGATAGAACCCATACCACGATATACTTTGTATTTTCTTCCCTGGAATAATTCGAAAGTTCCAGGAGCTTCGTCACATCCGGCAAACATGCTTCCCATCATGCAGACATTTCCACCGGCAGCAAGAGCTTTTGTGATGTCTCCAGAGTATTTGATACCACCGTCAGCGATAACTGGGATGCCGTATTCCTTGGCTACTTCGTAGCAGTCCATGATAGCAGTAACCTGTGGTACACCGATACCAGCAACGACACGTGTGGTACAGATAGAACCAGGTCCGATACCAACTTTTACTGCGTCAGCACCAGCTTCAATCAGAGCTTTTGCAGCAGCACCAGTTGCGATGTTTCCTGCGATAACCTGAAGGTCTGGATAAGCGGCTTTTACTTTCTTAACAGCTTCGATGATGTTCTTTGAATGACCATGTGCAGAGTCCATAACGATAACGTCGACATGAGCATTTACCAAAGCTTCTACA
Organism: Lachnospiraceae bacterium; assembly: GCA_963644225.1. Lineage (GTDB taxonomy): Bacteria > Bacillota > Clostridia > Lachnospirales > Lachnospiraceae > Pararoseburia. Next base: position 8,281 of record CAVIOJ010000050.1, read on the forward strand.
CGCTCCATCATATTGGCTGTGATTCCAACACCAGCTCCACACAAAAGACGGCCTTGCTCATCTTTTGCAGAAAGAGGGTACTTGATCTGTTTTTCAATATCTTTGATAGTAATCAGACCTCTCAAGTTGAAGTCATCATCTACGATAGGAAGTTTTTCCTTGCGGGCTTTTGCAAGAATCTCTTTTGCTTCATCTAAAGTGATACCGACTTTTGCAGTAACAAGTCCATCCTCTACTGAGGTCATAGACTCTTTGATTTTCTTGGTGAAATCTGTTTCGAATTTTAAGTCACGGTTGGTGATGATACCAACGAGTTTGGTTCCCTCTGTGATAGGAACACCGGAAATCTTGAATTTTGCCATCAAGTCATCGGCATCTTTTAATGTATGCTCAGGAGAAAGATAAAATGGATCTGTGATAACACCATTTTCAGAACGTTTTACCTTGTCAACCTCATCTGCCTGTGCCTCGATAGACATGTTTTTGTGGATGATACCGATACCACCCTGACGAGCCATGGCAATTGCCATCTTTGATTCAGTAACTGTATCCATTGCAGCACTCATCATAGGAATGTTCAGTTTGATTTTCTTGGTAAGATGTGTTGTGAGGTCGATCATATTTGGAGTAACCTCAGAGTACTGAGGTACGAGTAATACGTCATCAAAAGTAATGCCTTCACCAATAATTGTACCCATTTTTTCTATTTCCTCTCTTTCTTTTATTGTGTGCGCTAAAAAATCCTAAAAAGGAGAGGCGCACAAATTTGATTTGTTAACATATTAGGTAGGAAAACAAAGTCGCCTACTTTAATAAGACATTGTAACAAAAGAAAATTATCGAGGCAAGAGGCAATGAGGCCTTTCTTTGTCTTTATTTTTGAGCAAAAATATGATATCCTTTTACAGATTAAATTTTTTTAGAAAGGAAACTACATATAATTATGGAATACCGACCGTGTATCGATATACACAATGGCTTGGTGAAACAGATCGTAGGAAGTTCCCTCGAAGATGAGGGAGACCAGGCGGATGAGAATTTTGTCTCGAAAAGAGACGCAGATTTTTTTGCAGATTTTTATGCAAAGGATGGGCTAAAAGGCGGGCATGTTATTATGCTCAACAAGTCTGATAGTCCATATTATGAAAAAACAAAGGAGCAGGCACTCTTAGCACTGCACACCTATCCGGGTGGCATGCAAATCGGTGGTGGTATTACTGCCGACAATGCGGCGGAATTTATCGCCGAGGGAGCCAGCCATGTCATTGTGACATCTTATGTTTTTTCGGATGGAAAGGTAAACTATCAAAATCTTGAAAAACTTGTTGCTGCCGTAGGCAAAAATCATATCGTTTTAGATTTGAGTTGTCGCAGACTTGACGATGATTATTTTATCGTGACTGACCGTTGGCAGCATTTTACAAAGGAAAAAATCACAGATGAACTGCTAGATGAGCTGAGTAATTATTGTGATGAGTTTTTGGTGCATGCAGCCGATGTAGAGGGCAAATGCAGTGGAATCGAGATGGATTTGGTAGAGCTGCTTGGCAATTGGGGCAAGATACCTATTACTTATGCAGGCGGTATTTCAGATTATCAGGATATAGACCACATCAAGGAAGTGGGCAATGGCAAAATCAACATCACAATTGGTTCTGCACTGGATATTTTTGGCGGACCTCTCAATTATGAGACAGTTTTAAATTACGTGCAGGATGTGGATTGATGATGGATTTTTGCAGGAGGATATAGTATGAAATTTACAAAGATGCATGGTTGTGGCAATGACTATGTGTATGTGGATTGCACAAAAGAAATGATTTCAGACATTTCAAAGACAGCGATTGCAGTCAGCGACAGACATTTTGGAATTGGTTCGGATGGTTTGATTTTGATCAAGTCTTCGGATGTGGCTGACTTTGAGATGGATATGTACAATGCCGATGGCTCAAGGGGCAAGATGTGCGGCAATGGTATTCGATGCGTGGCAAAATACGTATACGATCATGGCCTTACGGACAAGACGGAGATTACAGTAAATACTCTATCTGGCATCAAGACATTACAGCTTACAGTGAGTGATGGAAAAGTGGATTCGGTTCGCGTGGATATGGGAGAGCCGATTTTACAGCCAAGTCTTGTTCCAATCGATCCGACAGTTCTTGGTCTTGCAAGTGATACCTTAGATCCTGTTGTGGCAGCAAAACTCTGCGTTTTACAACGTGATTTTCCAATTACTTGTGTTTCCATGGGTAACCCTCATTGTATTACCTTTATTGAGGAAGATGTAAAGGAGTTCCCTCTGGAGACTTTTGGCCCACATTTTGAAAATCATCCTCTCTTCCCTGAGAGAGTCAATACAGAATTTATCAATGTCATCGATAGAGGCCATTTGGCTATGCGAGTTTGGGAGAGAGGCTCTGGAGAGACGCTTGCTTGCGGAACTGGAGCTTGCGCAGTGGCAGTTGCTTCATATCTCAATGGATATACTGACAGAGAGGTTGATATCGAGCTTCTAGGTGGCCATCTACAGATTTCTTACGATGAAAAAAGCGGACATGTCTTTATGACAGGACCGGCTACAGAAGTTTTCTCAGGCGAGATTGAGGTCTGCTAAACTAGAGTTTGATTTTTTGACTTGCTAGTAAGTCTTTGATTCAGCACATTATGGATACGACGTAACTTGGCTTTTGCAACAGGCAAAAGTCTATAGATATAGCAAAAGAAAGAAGGACACAATATGTACAAGATCAACACAAATTATCAAAAGTTGCCAGGCAGTTATTTATTTAGCAACATTGCAAAAAAAGTTGCAGCTTTTACAGAAGCAAATCCAGAGGCAGATATCATTCGTCTTGGAATCGGTGATGTAACACAGCCAATCGCGCCAGCTATGATTGAGGCTATGCACAAGGCTGTAGACGAGATGTCAGACCCAGCTACTTTCCACGGATATGCACCAGACTTGGGATATGAATTTTTGCGCAGCGCTATCGCAAAACAGGATTATCAGGCAAGAGGATGTGATATAGCAGCAGATGAGATCTTTGTATCTGATGGAGCAAAGAGTGACTCTGGAAATATTCAGGAGATTTTTGCACAGGATAACCGCATCGCTGTATGTGATCCTGTATATCCGGTTTATGTGGATTCCAATGTTATGGCTGGAAGAACAGGCACTTACAATCCAGATACACAGATGTGGAGTGATGTGATTTACATGCCATGTACAGCAGAAAATAACTTCGTACCAGAATTTCCGAAGGAGACACCAGACATTATTTATTTATGTTTGCCAAACAATCCAACCGGTACGACTCTTACCAAGGACCAGCTGCAGCAGTGGGTAGATTATGCCAACAAAAATGGCGCGATTATCATCTATGATGCTGCATACGAAGCTTACATTTCTGAGGACAATGTAGCACATACTATTTATGAATGCGAAGGCGCAAGAACTTGTGCTATTGAGATTCGCAGTTTTTCAAAGAATGCTGGATTTACCGGTGTTCGTCTCGGATTTACAGTAGTTCCAAAGGATATCGTATCTGACGGAGTGACACTTCATAGTATGTGGGCAAGACGTCATGGAACCAAATTTAACGGAGCTCCTTATATTATCCAGCGAGCAGGCGAGGCAGTTTACTCTGCAGCAGGACAGGAACAGATCAAGCAGCAGGTTGGATATTACATGAACAATGCCAAGACTATTTATACAGGCCTCAAGGATGCAGGCTATGAAGTATTTGGTGGCGTGAATGCCCCTTATATCTGGCTCAAGACTCCTGATGATATGTCATCTTGGGACTTCTTTGATTTCCTTTTGGAAAAAGCCAATGTGGTTGGTACACCAGGTTCTGGATTCGGACCAAGTGGAGAAGGCTACTTTAGACTGACCGCTTTCGGCAGCTACGAAAATTCTGTTCGCGCATTAGACCGCATCAAGAAACTATAATGAACAAAAAACCGAATATCTTAATTTGTTATTTAGAAAAAGATA
>CAVIOJ010000050.1:12290-22403 GCA_963644225.1 Lachnospiraceae bacterium
ACTTGCAGGAGAGTATTTGTCTTACCACATCGTCCGATTTCGCGAAGCAAATGCTAGGACTCGGTATTGCTGTCCTTGGGTTTTGCGCCTATGAGATGGAGATGTTTGTGGCGGATTATGTGGTGCTTAGCCTAGAACAGGTAACTTATATGGACTTTGATCGGGCCTACAAAAGACATCATGGGATTCCGTGGGATATTCTTGAGACAAAGCGTACTTATATCAGGGAATTTTGCATGGAGGACTTTGAGGATTTGTGCAATCTTTATGCAAAGGATCATGTGACAGATTTTATCGAGCCCCTCTATCCAAGACAACAGGAACTCGACTATCAGCAGACCTACATAGAAAAAATCTATGGCTTTTACGGATTTGGTATGTGGCTTGTATTTGATAAAGAAACAAATAAGCTGATTGGTCGTGCTGGAATTGAGTACAGGGAACCTTGTGAGGAAGGCCAGGTAGAGCTTGGCTATGTCATTGATCCGGATTTTCAGGGGAGAGGATATGCTACGGAGGTATGCAAGGCTATCATCTCGTATACAAGAGATGTTCTTGAGATGAAAAGCATACTTTGCCGGGTGAATGTAGCCAATGATGTATCCAAACATCTGTTAGAGAATCTTGGCTTTGAAAAAAGTGTAAAAAAGGACGAAGAAATCTTTGAACTTTCCCTTTTAAACTGAGGAGAAATGTTGATTTTTTGGTAATTCTTAACTATAATTTATCTTAAAAATTGTGAAAAAAGGTGGTGATTGCGATGGCAGATATTTCTGTAGAAGAATTGGAAAAATTAGAGAGAAGTATTGAAAAAGGTCGCAAGGGTGTTATCGAGACTTCAGATTTTGTGGAACCTGAAGAATTACACCGGGAACTGATCGAGCGCATTCGCAAATACCATCCAAATGCTGATATCACCATGGTGGAAAAAGCCTATGATATCGCCAGCAAGGCACATGAAGGCCAGTGCAGAAAATCAGGTGAGCCATATATTATCCATCCTCTTTGCGTGGCTATTATTTTGGCTGATTTGGAGATGGACAAAGAGACTATTGTGGCTGGTCTTTTACACGATGTGGTAGAAGATACGGTTATGACTATCGATGAGATTCGTGAGGAATTCTCCGACGAAGTGGCGCTTCTCGTAGATGGAGTTACCAAGTTAGGACAGCTGTCTTATGACGCTGACAAGGTAGAGGTCCAGGCTGAGAATTTACGAAAGATGTTTTTGGCTATGGCCAAGGATATCCGTGTTATCTTAATAAAGCTCGCTGACCGTTTGCACAACATGCGTACTCTCAAGTACATGAGAGTTGAGAAGCAAAAGGAAAAAGCCAAGGAGACTATGGAAATTTATGCTCCATTGGCACAAAGACTTGGTATTTCCAAGATCAAGATTGAACTGGATGATTTGGCTCTAAAATATCTTGAGCCTGAGGCTTATTATGATCTGGTGGAAAAAGTTGCCCTCCGTAAACAGGAGAGGGAAGACTACATCGGAAGTCTTGTCGATGAGGTATCCAAGCATATGGCGACTGCCGGTATTCAGGCTGATGTAGAAGGAAGAGCCAAGCACTTCTTTAGTATCTATCGAAAGATGGTCAATCAGCACAAGACTTTGGACCAGATTTACGACCTTTTTGCCATCCGTATTATCGTAGAGAGTGTCAAGGATTGCTATGCAGCTCTTGGCGTTATTCATGAGATGTATACGCCGATTCCAGGACGTTTCAAGGACTATATTGCCATGCCAAAGCCTAATATGTATCAGTCTTTGCATACGACATTGATAGGTCCAAATGGTACACCTTTTGAGATACAGATTCGTACTTATGACATGCACCGTACTTCAGAGTATGGTATCGCTGCCCATTGGAAATACAAAGAGAGTGGCGAAGGAGCCACCATCAACAAAGAAGAGGAAAAATTAAGCTGGCTGAGACAGATCTTAGAGTGGCAGCAGGACATGTCGGACAACCGTGAGTTCATGAGCCTTCTAAAGAGTGACTTGAACCTTTTTTCCGACACGGTATTTTGCTTTACCCCATCTGGAGATGTAAAAAATCTGCCAAATGGTTCTACACCGATAGATTTTGCTTACAGCATACACTCGGCAGTTGGCAACAAGATGGTAGGAGCCAAAGTCAACGGCAAGCTGGTTCCTATTGATTATGTTATTAAAAATGGCGACCGCATTGAGGTACTTACTTCACAAAATTCAAGAGGACCGAGCCGCGACTGGCTAAATGTAGTCAGAAGTACTCAGGCCAAAAATAAAATCAATCAATGGTTCCGCAATGAGTTCAAGGAAGAAAATATCATCAAGGGCAAGGAACTGATGATGGCTTCTGCCAAGGCCAAGGGAATCAATTATTCTGACATCAATAGACCAGAGTATCAGGAAAAAATTATTCGCAAATATGGCTTCCATAGTTGGGAAGACTGTCTGGCTGCGGTAGGTCATGGCGGACTAAAAGAGGGACAGCTTGTAAACCGCATGTATGAATCCTACAAGAAGGATCATCCGGTTTTGATTACTGATGAGGATATTCTCGCGGACAACAATCCGTCAGAAGATGCTAATCAGGCAGCAGCAAAGGACAAGCAAAGACAACACAAATCCAAAAGTGGAATCACTGTCAAGGGACTTTATGATGTGTCTGTTCGTTTTTCAAAATGCTGTAGTCCGGTTCCGGGAGATGAGATAGTAGGTTTTGTCACAAGAGGCCGAGGAGTCTCTATTCACAGGACAGACTGTATCAATGTCCTCAATTTGCCGGACGATGAGAGAGCCCGTCTTATTGAGGCTGAGTGGCAGGCAGATGCCATGGAACAGCGCTCTGGCGAACTCTATCAGACAGAGATCCATATCTATGGCAATAATAGAACAGGACTTTTGGTCGATGTCTCAAAAGTATTTACCGAGCGTGACATTGATATTATTTCCATCCATTCCCGCACCAGCAAGCAGGGAGTGGCCACTATCGTGGTTGAGTTTGGAACCAAAAGCAAGGCAGAACTTCGTGGCTTGATTGAGAAGCTTCGTCAGATTGAAAGCGTTATAGATGTAGAGCGTACGACAGGCTAGGAGTGTATGGGATGATTAAAGTTGAAAAATTAGTAGTGGGAATGGTGCAGACCAATTGCTATATTGTGATACATCAGGAGACGGGGGAAGCTATTGTTATTGATCCGGGCGCACAGGCCGGCTCTATTATCAATAAACTTTCTGATCTGCAGGCAAAACCTGTGGCAATTCTTTTGACCCATGGACATTTTGACCATGCTGGCGCCGCAAAGGAATTGGCGGATCATTTTGATATTCAAATCTATGCCCATGAACAAGAAAAAGAAACTCTTTGTGACAGCCGTATCAATTTATCGGGTCCCATGGCAGGGGCTGCTACGACCTATCATGCAGATGTCTTTTTAAAAGATGAGCAGGAGATAGATTTGGCTGGTTTTCATATTCGCACTCTTTTTACACCGGGACATACACCGGGAGGATGCTGTTTCTATATTCCTATGTATGACATTTTGTTCTCTGGGGATTCTCTTTTTTGCGGGTCTGTTGGCCGCACGGATTTTCCGGGAGGAAGCATGGCTACCCTTGTGGATGCAGTGCGAAAAAAATTGATGATTTTGCCAGAAGAGACCATCGTTTATCCGGGACATGATGTGGAGACAACCATAGGTCAGGAGAGGATGTACAATCCATATCTGTAGAATCTTATTCTGACATACATACAAAGAAAGTGAACGATAGATGATTGTAGTAAAATTAAATGAATCAAATTTTGAGTACGATATTTACTCTTTGATCAAGGCTTTTTATCCGACGGAGGAGATTGTGGTGGATAAAAATCCAAAGACCCAAAAAGAGGAGATATCGTATTATTTTGTGGTTAACTATCAGGCGGATTTACTGGATATCTCTTGGAAAGGAGAGAAAAAGGAAGGTAATCGAAGCCAGGCTATATGCTATGATGACAGAAAAGATACGAAAAATAGATTAAAAAAACTATTGTATGAAATATTGCAGGAACTTTCCGGTAGAAAGCTGCCTTGGGGCACCCTTACAGGGATTCGTCCGACCAAGATTCCGCTTAGGATGTTAGAGGAGGGCGCCGATGAGGCTGCAATTCGTTCTTATATGAAGGATACGTATCTGATTTCCGACGAAAAGGAATCCTTGTGCGCCGAGATCGCAAATAAGGAACACAAGCTTTTAGAGCCAGTGGACTATGAAAATGGCTACAGCCTTTATATAGGTATTCCATTTTGCCCTAGCACATGTTTGTATTGTTCCTTTACTTCCTATCCTATTGGAATATGGAAAAAAAGAGTGGATGAGTACTTAGAGGCTCTTTTTAAGGAAATTGATTTTGTCGCAGAACATTTTAAAAATAAGACTTTGGATACTATATATATTGGTGGCGGTACGCCTACGAGCCTTGATGCAGACCAGTTGGACCGTCTGCTTACCAAGATAGAGGATTCGCTGGATCTTTCTTCTTTGTTGGAATTTACAGTTGAGGCAGGAAGACCTGACAGTATTACAAGGGAAAAATTGGAGACACTAAAGGCCCATGGCATTGGCCGTATTTCCATCAATCCCCAGACCATGAATGAAAAGACTTTAAAACTCATTGGAAGACATCATAGTGTGGAGGATGTCATTGATAGTTATCACCTTGCAAAAGAAGTGGGATTTCCAACTATCAATATGGATCTGATAGTGGGACTTCCGGGTGAGCATATGGAAGATGTAGAACATACCATGTCTGTCATAAAGGAATTGAACCCGGACAATCTTACGGTTCATTCACTTGCTATCAAGAGATCGGCAAGACTCAATATCGAGTGGGACAAGTACCAGGATTTTCATATGGAAAATTCCGAAAAGCACATGGAACTTGCTCATCAGACGGCAAAAGCGCTTGGCATGGAACCTTATTATCTCTATCGCCAGAAAAATATGACAGGAAATCTTGAAAATATAGGATTTTCAAAACCTGGTAAGGAAGGACTTTACAATATCCTTATTATGGAGGAAAAGCAGTCCATCGTTGCACTTGGCGCAGGAGCAGCCTGTAAGTATGTTACCGATCATGGGCTTACTGTCACAAGATGTGAAAATGTTAAAGATGTAGGCCTCTATATTGAGCGAATCGATGAGATGATAGAGAGAAAAAGAAATCTTTATACATTTTCTTAGATGTTGAGATTTGGCGACTAAGATATTGTCTAAGAGCAAAAAACAGACTATAATGAAGTGTAAAAGTTAAAATTTGGAGGATATAAAATGGCTTTAAGCAAAAAACCAGTCAATGGTATGAAAGATATTTTGCCGCGAGAGATGGAGATACGAGATTATGTCACTGGCGTGATCAAGTCCACCTATCGCGAATTTGGTTTTACACCAATAGAGACACCATGTATGGAAAATATTGCCAACCTTAGCAACAAGCAGGGTGGTGAGAATGAAAAACTGATTTTCAAGGTTTTAAAAAGAGGAGAAAAGCTTCACCTTGATACGGCAACAGAAGAGAGTGATGTTGTAGATTTTGGTATGCGTTATGATCTTACTGTGCCGCTTTGCAGATTTTATTCCAACAATGCCAATGATTTGCCAAGCCCATTCAAGGCACTGCAGATTGGCAATGTATGGAGAGCAGACAGACCACAGCGAGGCAGATATCGTCAGTTTACCCAGTGCGATATCGATATCCTTGGTGAGCCATCCAACATGGCAGAGATCGAACTGATTTTAGCAACAACCACAACCCTTGGAAAACTTGGATTCTCGGGATTTGAGATTCGTATCAATGAGCGTCGTATCTTAAAGGCTATGGCGGCTTATTCTGGTTTTGCAGAAGAAGACTATGACAGCATTTTTATCACCTTGGACAAGATGGACAAAATTGGCGTCTCTGGTGTTGCAGACGAACTTTTAGAAAATGGTTATGCCAAGGAGTCTGTAGACAAATACTTGGGACTTTTTGATGCCCTCGAGGATAAAAAAGATGTAGCAAGTGGAGTGTCTTTCTTGCAGGATACCCTCGGAGATTACCTGGATGAGGATATTTCCCGCAACTTACAGGAGATCGCTCTCGCTGTAAATGCAGCAAAGGTGGCAGATTTTGAACTTGTTTTCGATCCAACACTGGTTCGTGGAATGAGTTACTACACAGGCACGATTTTTGAAATCGCTATCCCAGAGTTCGGTGGTTCCTGCGGCGGCGGCGGAAGATACGATGAGATGATCGGCAAGTTTACCGGACAAAATGTTCCAGCTTGTGGTTTTTCCATTGGATTTGAGCGTATCATTCTTCTTTTGATGGAACAGGGATTTGAGATTCCGCAGAGTCCGAAAAAGGTAGCTTATCTGGTTGAGAAAAAATATCCGGCAGACAAGTTTGTTGATGTATTAAAACAGGCAAAAGAAGCCAGAGAAAACGGAAGCCAGGTATTGGTTGTCCGCATGAATAAAAATAAAAAGTTCCAGAAGGAACAGTTAGAAAAAGAAGGATATGAAGAATTCGTAGAATTTTTCAATCGTGATTAATTAGGAGGAAGACATGGCAGAATCGATGCAGGGACTTCATAGAAGTCATCGTTGTACAGAAGTAGACAATTCCCTTATCGGACAAGAAGTGACACTGATGGGATGGGTACAAAAAAGAAGAAATTTAGGTAGTTTGATTTTTGTTGATTTAAGAGACCGCAGTGGTATTATTCAGGTGGTTTTTGATGAACCAGTGATTGGAAGTGAGGGCTTTGAAAAAGCTGGCACTTTGCGAAGCGAATTCGTAGTAGCAATCAAGGGAACTGTACAGAAGCGTTCAGCAGCAGTCAATGAAAATTTAAAGACAGGAGATATCGAGGTATTTGCCAAGGAACTTCGCGTTTTATCAGAGGCACAGACACCTCCATTTCCTATTGAGGCCGGTATCCAGACCAAGGAAGAACTTCGCCTGAAATACAGATATCTTGATTTGCGTCGTCCTGACATTCAGAAGAATCTTATGCTTCGCAGCCAGGTGACAGGAATCATTCGTGCTTTCTTGATCGAGGAAGGTTTCCTTGAGATTGAGACACCTATTTTACAGAAATCCACACCAGAAGGAGCCAGAGATTATCTGGTGCCATCTCGTGTACATCCAGGCAGCTTTTATGCTTTGCCACAGTCACCACAGCTTTTTAAACAGCTTCTTATGTGCTCTGGTTATGACAGATATTTCCAGGTGGCAAAATGCTTCCGTGATGAGGATTTGAGAGCAGATCGTCAGCCGGAATTTACCCAGATCGACATGGAGTTGTCTTTCGTTGACATGGAAGACGTATTAGATGTCAATGAACGACTTTTGGCACGTGTTTTCAAGGAAGTACTAGACGTCGATTTGACCCTTCCACTTCCACGTATGACTTGGCAGGAAGCTATGGATCGTTATGGTTCTGACAAGCCAGATGTTCGTTTCGGTATGGAACTGACAGATGTCTCTGATGTGGTAAAAGGTTGCGGATTTGGTGTATTTACCGGTGCCTTAGAAAATGGCGGAAGCGTTCGTGGTATCAATGTATCTGGCCAGGGAGCTATGTCTCGTAAAAAGATTGACAAGTTGGTAGAACATGCCAAGGGTTGTGGCGCCAAGGGACTTGCTTATCTTTGTATTGGAGAAGACGGAAGCTTCAAGTCATCTTTCTCTAAATTTATGACAGAAGAAGAGCTTGATGCCTTAGTTAGTGCCATGGATGGAAAGCCAGGAGATTTGCTTCTTTTTGCAGCTGATCGCAACAAGATTGTATGGGAAGTGCTTGGCTCTTTGCGTTTACAATTAGGAAAAGAGTTGGGACTCTATGATCCAAATGAATTTGCCTTCCTTTGGGTAGTTGACTTCCCTCAGTTTGAGTGGTCAGATGAGCAGGAGCGTTTCGTTGCCATGCATCATCCATTTACCATGCCTTATGAGGAGGATTTGGACAAGTTAAAGAGCGACCCTGGTGCAGTACGTGCCAAGGCTTATGATATAGTATTAAACGGATGCGAACTCGGCGGCGGAAGTATCCGTATCTACCAGAGTGATGTGCAGGAAAAGATGTTTGAGGCTCTTGGATTCAGCTTGGAGGAAGCTCATGAGCGTTTCGGATTCCTTTTGGATGCCTTCTCTTATGGGGTTCCACCACATGCAGGTCTGGCTTTCGGACTTGATCGTATGATCATGCTTATGACCCATGCTGAGTCTATTCGAGATGTCATTGCCTTCCCGAAGGTAAAAGATGCATCTTGTCTTATGACAGAGGCTCCGACACCAGTAGATGCTGCCCAGTTAGAGGAATTGGGATTGGAAATTGAGGTCACAGAAGAGTAAGATTTTTTGAGATAGACTGGAATTTAAATACTTGTAACTTTTAGAGGAAGTCTTCATACATTTACAAACTTACAACAAGGGGGATTTATGATGGAACAAGGAGAAGTAAAGCAAAAAAGGGCAATTCCACTTACACCGGAACAGACGGAGCGGTCCAACAAATTTGGCGTGGGTATCTATGGATTTTCCTTTATCGCCTGGGTTGGGATAATGATTATTCGAGGTGAAGTGATAGTTGCTGATTTGGTTTTGATGGCCGTATGTTTTGCAATATGCGCTTACTTAGGAGTAAAAAAAGGCAGAGAACCAAAGACACATATTTATATGTCTGTTACCTATTTGATTCCTTTTATTGTGGTGACACTTACGACCAATGTAGAGATTTATCCGGTAGTATTTATTACCGTCTATTCTCTTATGGTTTATCAAAATGTGCGCCTGGTTTATTGCGGAACGTTGGCGACTTTGCTTGTTAACACAATTGATATGGTTATGGCCTTGATTTCTGGCCAGGCTGCAGGTGATATAGCATTAGAGCTCGTTTCTACATTCTTATTTGGTGCATATAGTATTTATACGATTTTACGTATCTACAAGTCTACAAAAGAAAATATGGACGTGATCCAAAATCAGACAGAAGAAGCTATTCGACTCGCTCTTCATGTGGATACTATTTCCAAGGAAATCATAGATCACTTCTCTGATATTACAGACGGAATGGAGACTATCACAGAGCAGGCAGATGAAAATAAGGGGGCCCTCAGTCATATCTCTTCTGCATCAGTGGAAAATAACCAGGAGATGCAGCATCAGGAGGAATTGACGCAAAATATCTATGCGATAGTACAGGAAACCCAGGCCAATGCAGAACGTGTACAGCAGGATGCCGAGGAAGTTTACGATAAAGTAAGCGAAGGCGTTGTCTTGTCAGAGAACATGCGCATGCAGGCAGATGTTGTTTCCAAAGATATTTCAGATACCAATGACATCGTTACAGATCTTGTATCTCAGATTCAAGGGGTATCTGCTATTACAGATGCAATTCTTTCTATTTCATCTCAGACCAATTTGCTTGCATTGAATGCTTCTATTGAGGCTGCCAGAGCTGGAGAAGCAGGAAAGGGATTTGCTGTTGTTGCGGATGAGATTCGTACACTTGCAGAGCAGACCAAGACATCTACAGAAGAGATTACAGGCATTATGAATCAGCTGATTGATGTAGCCAACAAGTCTGTCGAGAAGATGAATCATTGCGTGGAAGGAATCCAGGTACAGAATGTAAAAATTGATGATGTAAGTTCTAGCTTTGAGCAGACAAAAGAAAATGTCGGTGAACTTAAGAGTCGTATGGAAGGCATCATAGTTGGAATCAATGATGTAACACAAAACACAGCCAATATCGTAGAAAGTGTATCCAATGTATCTGTAAATACAGAGCGCGTGACAGAACTTTCTGATTCGGGAGCCCAAGGGGCAGCTGTTATATACGATACCATCAAGGAGTTTTCAGAGACTATCGAAAAACTTCATGGCAGAGTCAGAGAACTTCAGGATGCAATCAAGTAAAAAATATTTTTGAAAATTTATTTGAACAAAAAAACCGTTGTAACCCAAGAAAATTTTGGGATACAACGGTTTTTTTAACTTGATCTACTCAGCCTTGGATAGGGGCTTGGCTGAGCTTTTAAACTATAATATTATCTAACAATAATATCTAAAATCTCTCCGATATACATGGTAT
>CAVIOJ010000051.1:0-3186 GCA_963644225.1 Lachnospiraceae bacterium
GGATATGCTTTCAGCTATTATGCAAAATAAATACATTTTGCTCTTTTCATTGATTATATTGATTAGTAATATCGGTTCGAACCTGGTTAACAATGTTCAGACATATTATTTCCAGTATATTATGGGAGACCTTAGCTTGGCATCGATTATGTCTTTATCAATGCTTGCTATTATCGTGGTAATCGTGCTTACACCTATGCTTTCCAACAAGTTTGGTTTCTTAAAGGTTATGCGTGCTACAACTTTGATTGGTATGATTGGCTATGTTGTTCGTATTTTCGCACCGACTAATATGGGGCTCTTGTTTGGATCCAATATCTTTGCGATGATGGGATTTTATACCATGTTTAGTTTCGCAGGAACTTTCGTTATCGACTGTATCGACTATGGTGAGTGGAAGACTGGACAGAGAAATGAAGGAACTATCGCCTGTGCACAGAGTGTTACAGCAAAAATCGGAACAGCAGTTGGCGTTGGTCTGATCGGACTTTTGATGGGACTTTCCGGATATGATGGAGCACTGGCAGTACAGCCTGATTCTGCCAATACCATGATTATCATGTTATTCTCTATCGTTCCAGCTGTATTCTGTTTGATTCAGTTGATTCTCTTACATTTGTATGATCTGGATAAGATTCAGCCACAGATGCAGGCAGAATTGCAGGAACGTAGAAATGCCAATAATTAGGAGGTAACAAGATGGCGATTTCGTATAGTATTAATTTAGAAGAAGAGGGAAGGGACTTTCCTCATTATTGGGAACTGAGTGTAGGTTCATGTCACGCTGCCACGATTCTGCGGGCAGATGTACAGGAGCATATTAAAAAGGCACACAAGGATATCGGATTTAAATATCTGCGCTTCCATGGACTTTTGGATGATGATATGAGCGTGGTGATTCCACCAATGATGCCTGGTATGGGAGAGGCACAGATTTCTTTCTTTAACATTGATAGGATTTTTGATTTTTTGCTTGATATCGGAATGAAACCTTTTGTGGAACTTGGCTTTATGCCGGAGGCCTATGCCAGTACCGGACAGACTACTTTTCACTACAGGGGATTTTCCTCTATGCCAAAGCAGGATGAGGATTGGATTAATTTAATCGACAAGTTAGTACGGCATCTCGAGGAGAGATACGGGGAAAAGGAAGTTCGCACCTGGTTCTTTGAAGTATGGAATGAACCGAATCTTCGATTTTTCTTTGACGGAACCATGGAGGATTATTTCCATCTCTATGAATTGACAGCTAAAACTATCAAGCAGGTTGATGCCAGCTTGAAAGTTGGTGGCCCGGCAACTTCCAATAACATGTGGATTCCGGAGTTCCGTCAGTTCTGTGATGCCAACCATGTTCCGTATGATTTTATCACGACTCATCACTATCCATCTGATGATCCACTTTCAAGGGCCGGCATGAATGGCTCTGGAAGTAAGGGCGAGGGCATGGATATGGAGTCATTTGCCAAAATGTCAGAGGAAGAACGAAATGCAGCGTTACAGAAGATGGCCGAGATGTTTTCGCGACCAAATACCAATCCACGAGATGTACTGGCACAGACAGCAAGAAAGGTAAAAGAGGAAGCTGGGGATTATCCGCTTTACTATACAGAGTGGAATGTAGGACATTATGATGTCAACTATGCAGCAGCAGGTGTGACGGCGACACTGGCCTACAATGAAGGTTTAGTCGAGGGCTATTCATATTGGTGCGTTTCCGATATTTTCGAAGAAATGGGACTGCACGGACTGCCATTTAATAATGAGTTTGGCCTTCTCAATGTCTATGGAACACCAAAGCCTGTTTACCGACTTTTCCAGGCATTGCATGAGGCGGGATGTAAGCGTCTTAGTGTAGGTGGCGAAGAAGCGGGAAGAACAGCAGAAGTTCTCGCACTTGCAGATGGCAAGGATGTGATGCTTTTCGCATATAACCATGACATCGAAGAAAGAGACATCAAGGAAGAAGACATGGAGATCAGCCTTCGAGGCAGCATCCGTTCTGTAAAAAAGGCAGTGATCGATGCAGACAATACAGCGCCATACAAGGCCTGGGAAGAGATGGGCAAACCAACTTACTTAGACAATGCTCAGGTGCTGGCTTTGGACAATGCATCGCAGTTGTTATATGATGAGATTGCGGTAGATAAGACCGCTCCGCTCCTTACCTTTACGGCCAAACCGGAGAGTGTAACAATCTTTAAAATTACATTAGCATAAAAAATAGGACCGGGTGCATTTCATGCATCCGGTCCATTTTGTTGTGTCATTTTTTTTCTATACTCCCCAGGCCGCATATGGTAGATCTCTTCGAATTTTTCATAAAAGAAACTTACATTCAAATAGCCGCATTCACAGGCAATCTCTTGGATGGATAGATTTGTGTTTACAAGGAGAGCGGCTGCCCGGGAGAGCTTTTCTGATTGGATGATCTGTTTAAAGGTCTTTCCTGTGCATTTTTTAATGTAATTTGACAGGTAATTGGCGTTCATGGAAAAATATTCCGCCGTAGAAGTCAGGGTGCAATCTAAAAAATTTTCCTCCATATAGTGAAGAATGGAAGCGATGTGCATGGTATTTTTCCCTTGGACAGTAGTCGGGGCCTGATTTGAAAAAGTGTTGGCAAGTTCCAATAAAATCAAAGTGATAAAACTGTCTAAATAGTCCTGCCCGTGCATGGATGGATCAAAATACTCGCACAAAAATTCTTCCATAAATATGGGGAGACGACGACTTTTTTCAGAAGAAAAAAGAAGATAAGGCTGCTTGGTCTGCTCTTCTAACAATGTCCGCATAAAATAAGTGGAAAGTCGATTGTCTTCGGAAAAATGATGAAAAAAGTTTTGGTCAATATATTTTCTTGGAATGAGGATATTGATCAGTATGTCGGAAGATGTGCAGGCATCACAGGAATGCAGTACATTTTGGTTAATGAGAAGACACTGCCCCTGATTAAGATTCAGTCTACTTCCTGCGATAGAAATTCGGCATTTTCCAGAGTAGATATAGACCAGTTCCAACCAAGGGTGCAGATGGGTAGGAACCGGGGAAAAACGGTCCTGCTTGTAAACCAGGATGTCATTGGACATGCAGGCAGGCTTGTAGAACTGATGGGATTCTTGAAGATAATTTGGATTTTGAATCAAACCAGGATTGGCTTCTACATCCGTAATGGAAAATAGCTTT
>CAVIOJ010000052.1:0-2531 GCA_963644225.1 Lachnospiraceae bacterium
TATCGTGGCAAAAAGCGGCATGGATGGTCTTATCGTGGCCACCGTCATGGCGGGAATTTTGCTGGTTATTATGGGACTGTGCCAGTTTGGCGCCTTGATCAAATTTATCCCATATACCATCACCACCGGATTTACCGCAGGTATTGCTGTGACTCTTGTCATCGGACAGATCAAGGACTTTTTTGGCCTTACAGTTGTAACAAGCGAGCCGCTTATTGAGACATCAGACAAATTTTTTGCTTACATAAAGGCAATGCCTACCATAAATATCGAGGCGACTTTAATTGGAATCCTTTGTCTTGCTATTTTAATTGTCTGGCCTCGTATTAAAAAAGTGAATGTAGTTCCTGCATCTTTGATTGTAGTGATTGTATCCATTCTTTTGGTAAAGGGACTGGATTTGTCAGTCAATACCATCGGAGATTTGTACGAGATTTCCAACAAATTGCCACAGTTTTACATGCCACACATTACTTTGGGACTGATTGAAAGCGAGTTCCATGATGCCGTAACCATCGCCATTCTTGCAGCTATCGAATCCTTGCTTTCTGCCGTGGTTGCGGATTCCATGATCAACAGCCGCCATCGTTCCAATATGGAGCTCATCGGACAGGGTGTTGCCAATGTGGCTTCTGCACTTTTTGGCGGAATCCCGGCAACTGGCGCCATCGCAAGAACAGCAGCCAATGTAAAAAATGGTGGTCGTACACCTGTAGCCGGTATGGTTCATTCCATTACATTGCTTTTGATTTTAGTGCTATTGATGCCATATGCTGCCCTCATTCCTATGCCAGCTATCGCAGCAATTCTTTTTGATGTGGCATACAATATGTGCGGTTGGAGAAAATTCCGCGATCTGTGTAAGTCGGCTCCAAAGAGTGATATCGCAGTTCTTGTCACCACTTTTGTTTTGACCGTTGTATTTGACTTGGTAGTAGCCATCGAGGTGGGAATGGTTCTTGCTGCCATGCTTTTTATGAAGCGTATGAGCGATGTAACTTCCGTCGACGGCTGGAAGTATATCGAGGACGAGGAGGAAGATCCGGACAGCCTTTCCCTTCGCAAGGTTCCTGCAAAAGTTCGTGTCTACGAAATCAGCGGCCCTATGTTTTTCGGTGCTGCCGACAAAATTTTTGACATCACGGTTGATGAAAAAGACAAGGTGCTCATCCTTCGTATGCGAAGCGTTGGTGCTATTGATGCTACTGCTTTACATTCCTTGGAGCAGTTGCAGAACGACTGTGAGAAAAAGGGCATTCGCCTGATTCTTTCCCATGTCAACGAGCAGCCTATGCATATGATGGAAAAAGCTGGATTTGACAAGCGCATCGGTAAGGAGTACTTCTGCAAGCATATCGATGATGCACTGGTCTTGGCCGGCAAGATCGCAGAGTAATAGTAGAATAATCGCAGAGTAATCATAGAGTAATTGCAAGGTGATTGAGGACTAATTGCTGCCGGGAGCCTGATTTATAGTACTTCGAGGTTTCGCATTGAATATAAGAACTTTGAGGTCTCGTTTTGAATATAAGAACTTTAAGCTTTACATTGGTATATTGACAAAAAATTGACGATTCGATATCCTTTTGAGGAAAATTGTTTTTTTACAGAAGAAGGAGACTTAATTATGAATGCACAGACAAAAACTTCGACACTTCGCACCGTGGATATCGCTTACATCGGCCTCTTCGTGGCAGTTATGGCGATTTGTTCCTGGATTTCCATTCCAGCAACTGTTCCATTTACCTTACAGACATTTGCTGTCTTCGTGGCAGTTGGTTTGCTTGGAGGCAGACGTGGAACCTTGGCGGTGATTACATATGTTATTTTAGGAGCCGTAGGAGTTCCAGTATTTGCCGGATTTTCCGGTGGAATCGGATCTCTCCTTGGCAATAGCGGCGGCTACATCATCGGATTTATTTTTTCTGCCCTCGTAATGTGGGCCATCACAGCAAAATTCGGTGAAAAAACACTGGTGCTTGGAATTTCCATGGTACTTGGCCTCATCGTTTGCTACGCATTTGGAACCATTTGGTTTATGGTGGCATACACCGCAAGAACTGGTGCGGTTGGAATTGCAGCAGTCTTAGGCTGGTGCGTCATTCCATTTATCATTCCAGACCTCTGCAAGATCGGTATTGCCCTGATCCTTACAAAGCGACTCAAGAAACACGTAAAACTATAAACCAAAATAAAAAGCGCGCTGCGGCGTGCTTTTTTTATTTCATAAGTTTTATGTGGCGTGACGAGTCCCCAGCTGTCTGTCAAATGTTTCTCTGGAACTGAGCGAATTTGTTGTCTACTTGAAGCTAATGCAGGCGTGCCCTGGCACATACAGTTGCCAAACTCGCCTCAATTGCTAATTTGTTGGTATCGTTTTCGGCTTTCTTGATTGTTTGTGTTCATTTAACGCTGGACACTTGCGTAGACGCGCCGTTCGCCTGAGTGCATACGCTTGAATAAGTCGTGTCGTGTAGGAGTTAATGTCGCTATCCAGCAAAATGTTTGCACGAGGTGCGAGACGTTCAAGC
>CAVIOJ010000053.1:0-3321 GCA_963644225.1 Lachnospiraceae bacterium
GTATAACGGCTGACTAAGGCTTCAGCTAATATTTGCTGAACGCTCATCTGGGAAAATGGTACGTCCGAAGATAAGGTGATAAAGGCTTCGATGATGGCCTTGTGTGTGCGTCTGTACTGTAAACTTTCTTTTTCCATGGTAGCTCCTCGTTTTTTTAATAAAACCATACACTATGTATGGTGAAAAAACAAGATGAATGAGATTGATATTTTATTCTAAAAAAATATTGTGTTAAAGTTATCTTAAAGAAAATGTATATGAGGAGGAATATACTATGGCACAAGCAATGAATCCTTATCTGCCAAGTTATGAGTATGTACCAGATGGGGAACCTAGAATTTTTGGGGACAGATTATATGTATACGGAAGTCACGATGCTTTTGATGGCCCGGACTTTTGCGTAAATGACTATGTTTGCTGGTCTGCGCCTCTGACCGATTTGGCTGATTGGAAGTATGAGGGAGTTATTTACCGTGCAACCCAGGATCCGGCTAACAAAAAGAACAAGATGCATATGTGTGCGCCGGATTGTGTGCAGGCAGCGGATGGTAAATATTATCTCTATTATCAGTTACATGCTCTTAGCTGTACTTCAGTTGCTGTATCGAATAGTCCTGTTGGACCTTTTGAATTTTACGGTTATGTACAGCATGAAGATGGAACCCCTTGGGGTAATAAAAAGGGAGACTCCTTTGCTTTTGACCCAGGAATTCTTATCGACGATGATGGTGAAGTTTACTGTTATGTTGGATTTTCTCCAACAGGATTTTTCAAAAAGATTTTTAAACTTCGTGGCGTAAAGGTAGATGGAGGCGTTTGCCTGCATTTGGCAAAAGATATGAAGACCGTCATAGGAGAAGAAAAATTCCTGATTCCTGGTGTTGATATGGCAAAAGGAAGCGCCTATGGATCAGATGGAGAGCATGGATTCTTTGAGGCAAGTTCTCCTAGAAAGATAAATGGTAAGTATTACTTGGTTTACTCATCGTATTTAAGTCATGAACTTTGCTATGCTATTTCAGATTATCCGGACCGCGACTTTGTTTATGGCGGTACTTTGGTGAGCATCGGAGATATCGGACTTGATGGCAGAAAAGCAGAAGATGCACTCAATAACCTTGGAAATACCCATGGTGGTATGGTGGAAGTTGATGGCCAGTGGTACATCTTTTATCACCGTCAGACCAACAAGCAAAAGTGTGCAAGACAAGGTTGTGCTGAAAAAGTAGAAATCCTTCCAGATGGCAGCATCAAGCAGGCAGAGATGACTTCTTGTGGATTAAACAATGGACCTTTGCTTGCAAAGGGAACATATGAAGCCAGAATCGCATGTAATCTTCGCGCCAAGGAGGGCGTGCTTAGTTATCTTGCAACCAGAGAAAAAGATAAGAATGAAGTCTATCCATATTTTACCCAGACAGGATCTGATCGCGAGAGCGATGGTGACCAGTATATTGCCAACATGAAAGATGGCGCCATGGCTGGATTTAAGTATTTCGCCTTTGATGGTGATGAGGAAAACATTTCTGTTACCGTAGGAGGAAATGCTGTCGGATCTTTACATGTAAAGACATCTCTTACAGGAGAGGATGTGGCTTGCATTTCACTAAATTCTACCGGAGGAAAAACAGCTGCATCTGCATCCCTTCAAAAAATAGAAGGTACTCAGGCTCTTTATTTTGTCTATGAGGGAAGTGGCAGCATGGACTTTATTGACTTTACAATTTCATAAGAAAATCTCAAGTTAGAACGTATCCATTTCTTTATAGAAAAAGGTGATATAAGTATCTTGAATAATAAAAAAGGCAGATCATATGACCTGCCTTTTTTGCTTATAGAAATAATTTTTAGTTATCGTTTGCATCTTCGTCAGACATAGCATAAACCTGACGTTTTCTAGCCATTTCGTCGCTCTCGAGATATTCGTCGTAGGTAGAAACCTTGTCGATGATGCTTCCGTTTGGAAGAATCTCGATGATGCGGTTGGCTGTTGTCTGGACAATCTGGTGATCTCTAGAAGAGAACAAAAGAACACCAGGGAACTTGATGATTCCGTTGTTCAAAGCTGTGATGGATTCCATATCCAAGTGGTCAGTAGGCTCATCCATAATCAGGACATTAGATCCTTCGATCATCATGCGGGAGAGAAGAACACGTACCTTTTCTCCACCGGATAATACCTTCATTTTCTTAACGCCATCTTCACCGGCAAAAAGCATTCTTCCCAAGAATCCACGTACGTAGGTTGCATCTTTGATTTCTGAGAACTGAGTCAGCCAGTCTACGATGATTAAATCGTTGTCAAAAATTGCGGTGTTGTCCTTCGGGAAGTAAGACTGTGATGTGGTAACTCCCCATTTGTAAGAACCTTCGTCGGCTTCCATCTCACCAGCAAGAATCTGGAAGAGTACAGTCTTTGCTGCTTCATTGGCACCAACAAATGCCACCTTGTCTTCACGGCCAAGTGTAAAGCTTACATTGTCGAGAACTTTTACTCCGTCAATAGTTTTTGACAATCCTTCGACTGTAAGAACTTCGTTTCCGATTTCACGGTTTGGACGAAAATCAATGTATGGATACTTACGGCTAGAAGGTTTGATGTCTTCCAACTCGATTTTTTCCAAGGCACGCTTTCTTGAAGTTGCCTGTTTTGATTTTGATGCGTTAGCAGAGAAGCGGGAGATGAAGTCCTGCAATTCCTTGATTTGTTCTTCTTTCTTTTTGTTGGCTTCCTTGCGCTGCTTGATGATCAACTGGCTTGATTCATACCAGAAATCGTAGTTGCCGGCAAAGAGCTGGATTTTACCATAATCGATATCTGCAGTATGGGTACAAACCTTGTTGAGGAAGTATCTGTCGTGGGAAACCACGATAACAGTGTTGTCAAAGTTGATAAGGAATTCTTCTAACCAGCCGATAGCGTCGAGATCCAAGTGGTTGGTAGGCTCATCTAAAAGTAGGATATCTGGATTACCAAAGAGAGCTTTTGCAAGAAGAACCTTGACTTTCTGTGCACCGGTCAGTTCACTCATGATAGAGTAGTGGAATTCTGGATCCACACCAAGTCCGTTTAATAACTGTGCTGCATCTGACTCAGCATTCCATCCGTCCATCTCGGCAAATTCAGCTTCCAACTCAGCGGCACGAACACCATCTTCATCGGAAAAATCTTCCTTCATATAGATGGCATCTTTTTCCTTCATGATGTCGTAAAGTCGTTTGTTACCCATGATGACGGTATCAAGAACACTAAATTCGTCATACTTAAAGTGGTCCTGCTCCAATACGGAGAGTCGCTGACCAGGAGTGATGATTATCTCG
>CAVIOJ010000054.1:0-4860 GCA_963644225.1 Lachnospiraceae bacterium
CAAGTATACAGTCTGAAAAAAGGAGATTATGTGGTTATGACAACAAAATAAAATTTATTTACCTTCTGCAACAGCCTGGTAGACGCTGATACGGAATTGCTCTTCCTGGGTGATGCCGACGAAACAGCAGCCATAGCGGATGATGTCGTCCTTGCTCTCACCGCGGATAATCTCGATGATAGTCTTGATGGTTTCCTTGTTGTCCAAGGTGATGGTGGTGTCGTAGTAAGTGCCAAGCTTGAACTGGTAGTCTGTCTTGAAAGCCATGCCCTCGGTGGAAATATCTACAACATCCACTTCAACATATTCAGGTTCATTGGAAGCATCCTCCTGGAGGATGGATTTTAGTTTGATGCGTACATCCACATTGATTCTTTTTGCTTTTCTTTTTTCCTGTTCCATAAACACCTCATCATAAAAATCGTTATTTGATCTTCGTCTAAGAAGTTCCCCATCCTCTAAGTGATAGCCAGGGTGGGCCGATAAAAAGTCATATCAAAATTTTCACCTCAAGTATAGCATAGGACTTGTAGAAAATCTATAAATTCTGGCTTATAGACTTGTGGAAAATCCGTCAATTCTGGCTTGAATCACCACATATTTCATAGTACAATATTTACCGAGTGTGAGTGAATATAATTTTAGGAAAGGATAAAAAATATGGCAAATTGGAAGAACTTAGACACTCTTGCAGCATATGACGCTGTAAAAGATGTCGCAAAAGTAAATTTAAAAGAAGTTATGACAGGAGATAATGGCGCAAAGCGTGTAAAGGAATATTCTATTCCTATGGCAGAAGGCCTTACATACAACTATGCTGCAAAGCAGGTAGACGCAGATGTCCTTGCAGCTCTTTCATCTCTTGCAAAAGAAGCAGAACTTTCTGACAAGTTCGCTGAGTTATACAATGGAGCAGTTATCAACACCGGTGAGAATCGTCTGGTTCTCCATCATCTGACCCGTGGCCAGTTAGGAGATACTGTGATGGCTGATGGCGTTGACAAGAGAGCCTTCTACGTTTCACAGCAGGAGAGAATTGCTGACTTTGCCAACAAGGTGCATTCTGGAGAAATTTGCAACGCAGCAGGAGAGAAATTTACCACTGTTGTCCAGATCGGTATCGGCGGTAGTGATCTTGGCCCTCGTGCCATGTATTTAGCTCTTGAAAATTGGGCAAAAAATAACGACTGTTTCAAGATGGAAGCAAAATTCATCAGCAATGTAGATCCAGACGATGCTGCAGCAGTTCTGGCATCTGTTGATGTAGCTCATTCTATTTTCGTTTTGGTATCAAAATCTGGTACTACATTAGAGACATTGACCAACGAGTCATTTGTCAAGGACGCACTGAAAAATGCAGGCCTTGATGCTTCAAAACACATGATCGCAGTTACAAGTGAGACATCACCACTTGCAAAGAGTGATGACTATTTGGCAGCTTTCTTTATGGATGATTATATTGGAGGCCGTTATTCTTCTACTTCAGCCGTTGGCGGAGCAGTACTTTCTCTTGCTTTCGGACCGGAAGTGTTTGCAGCATTCTTGGATGGTGCAGCAGCAGAAGACAAGCTCTCAGCAGAGACAGATCCTCTGAAAAACCCAGCAATGCTCGATGCTTTGATTGGTTTATACGAGAGAAATGTCATGGGATATCCTGCAACTGCAGTTCTTCCATACTCTCAGGCCCTCAGTCGTTTCCCAGCTCATCTGCAGCAGGCAGACATGGAGTCCAACGGCAAGTCAGTAAACCGTTTTGGAGAGCCTGTTTCTTACGTTACTGGACCAGTGATCTTCGGAGAGCCAGGAACCAATGGACAGCATTCCTTCTACCAGCTTTTGCACCAGGGGACTGATATCGTACCACTTCAGTTCATCGGTTTTAAAAATAGCCAGATTGGTACAGATGTAGTTATCCAGGACAGCACCAGCCAGCAGAAATTGTGTGCAAATGTTGCTGCCCAGATTGTTGCTTTTGCATGTGGCAAATCAGATGACAATAAAAATAAAAACTTTGAAGGTGGTCGTCCATCCAGCATCATTATCGGTGACAAGTTGACTCCAGCAGCTCTTGGAGCTTTGCTTGCTCATTTCGAGAACAAGATCATGTTCCAGGGATTTTTGTGGAACGTCAACAGCTTCGACCAGGAAGGCGTACAGCTTGGAAAAGTCCTTGCTAAAAAAGTATTGGCTCATGAGACAGATGGCGCCCTCAAGGAATTTAGTGACTTATTAAATATTTAGTTGTGTATCTAGTTGTGATTTAATCCTCGTCCCAGATTTGCTGGGGGCGGGGATATAAAGACGGATTTTTCTTTAATGGGTATTTGCTATGACATATTATGATGTCTGCCAGTTCCTGACGATTTTCATTATGGCGACTGTTGTTATGCTGGTTCGCAATAATGACGTTATGGAACGGGAAGTTAAACGAAAATTTTATATATTAACTCTTGCGGTTACAGTGGCTTCTATATGTGATGGATTTGGTCTCCTGTTAAATAGAGAGCAGTTTCTAGCCTTGCGGGGGCTTCATATCGGAGTCAAGACTTTGGAATTTTGTCTTGGGCCATTGATCCCTATTATCTGCGCCAGCATCATTGGCAAGATACGACATAAAAAGCTTATTATGGCAGGTTTGATTGTCAATGCCTTGCTTGAGATCATATCTGCGTTTACCGGTTTTATCTATTGCGTCGATGCAGACAACAATTATTTCCATGCCGACTATTATTGGATCTATGTATTGGCATACTGCCTTGCCATTTTCTTCGCCTTTATCGTTTTATTAAAAGAGGGCAAAAAAAATTATGGCATGCGTGGTGCAGTGGTCTTTATGTTTTTGCTTTTGATTAGTTACGCTATCGGCATTCAGCTGTTGAATTCTTCCGTTCGTGTTATTTGGCTTTGCACTACGGTTGAAGTTCTCCTGATTTATATCTATTATGCCGACATCGTGGAGAATACGGATTCTCTCACCAGGCTACTCAACCGTCACAGTTATGACGGCAGACTTCTCGTTATAAAAGAGCCTGCCATGATTTTCTTCTTTGATGTCGATGGCTTCAAGCAGATCAATGACCATTTGGGACATCAGTACGGCGATGAGATTTTGATAAAAATTGGCCGTATCCTAAAGTCTACTTTTGGAGACAGAGGCAAGTGCTATCGCATCGGTGGAGATGAATTTTGCGCTATTGTAGATATCTACGAGGAGGAAGTGACTTCTTTCGAAAGAAGATTTTACGACAAGCTTGCAGAAGCAAAAGTCGAGGATCCACA
Organism: Lachnospiraceae bacterium; assembly: GCA_963644225.1. Classification (GTDB taxonomy): domain Bacteria; phylum Bacillota; class Clostridia; order Lachnospirales; family Lachnospiraceae; genus Pararoseburia. The sequence continues at coordinate 3,280 of CAVIOJ010000054.1, forward strand.
CATGCCATACGTATCCGTTGGACATGCTTTTTTCAATCCTGCAATTGGAGATGTGTGGGAGACAGTAGATACAGCAGATACCAGGATGTACGAGAACAAAAAGGCAAACAAGGCTATACGTACAGAGTAAAATTAAAGAAAAACAAGATTATACCTACAGTGTAAATTAAAAAAATCAAACTGCCCGTGGCGGAGAAATCCGGCGGGCAGTTTTTTTGTTACTTGTCCAGCATTTTTTTGTATTCTCTTGGACTTACCTCTACGTATTTTTTAAACAGTTTTGAAAAATATCCAAAATCTGGAATGCCGACCGCCTCGGCCACTTCAGCCACTGACATGTCTGTGGTATTAAAGTAGCGAAGGGAAGTCTGGATGCGTTGCTTGTTGATATAGCTTGTCAGGGTCTGCCCCACTTCTTTTTTGAAAGCATTGGACAGGTAAGAAGGATTCTTGTCAAAAGTTTCCGCCAGGGTGGCAAGGGATAGCTCTGCGGACAGGTGATGGTCGATGTAGTTGATCACATTTCGCACCAGGTAGGAATACTTTTCGTAGGTATAGTTCTTGGCCAAAATGGCATATTTTCTTGCCATGTCAAAAGGCAATCGCGCCATATCACTTTGGCTTTTCCCTTCACTGATGCGCAGCTCGAAATTTTGTGACTGCTCTAAGATATAGCTGGGATGTACTGCAGTCTGCAGCATGCGGGATACAAAATATGTATTGAGCCCCTGTAGATGTCTTTTGGTTTCTGAAAGAGAAAACGTTGCGGTTAAGCTGGAAAAATCCAGGACGGATTTGATGGCTTCCACTGCAGCTGCCTGGTTGCCACTACAGACGGCCTTGCTGCAGGTTTCCAATTTTTGGTTTAATTCGAAAAGATAGTCTGCGGTAAATTTTTTGAAGCGCTCCTCGCTTGGCGAAATAGCATGTTTTTCACCCGCATAATTGACGTAATGCACCTTACCTACACTAAATTCTGGCACAAAATGAGAAATCAGGTGATTGATAGTTATAATCAGGCTGTTGATATCTACTATAGGCAGGGCCATATAAAATTGTGTCAAGGAGCCGGTGTGCTTTGGATCTATTCCATTCTCCTTGATGATGCGGTTGATTGTAGATTGTTGTATTGGCTCGGTGCGAAAAGGCTTGATGCCAATGAGGTCGGCATCGGGTCCGACATTTATTACGGCAAGTAAGTTATAGAATCCCAGGTTACTTTCGATGACGATGATTTCAAAGGGATCATCTTCTTCCAGGGTAAAAATAGGCCGTTGGGTGGAGTATTCTCCCCAAACCATACGGCGAAGACCCATGTCCATCTGTTCAAAATCATCATAGGGTGGCTGCAACAAAAAAGCATCCACATTAAAACTGTCCGCCAGAATCTGTTGCACAAAAGGATAAAAATCATTCACATCGTAGTTGCTGTTCTTTTTTTCCATCTTTACCTCCACTTTATTTATCTTGCTCATGCCAGTTCTCATAGTTTGATTTTTTTTAGGTTTTTATCAAAAGATGTAAAAATTTTACCAAAATAGAAAAAGATAAACAAGAGCGGTGCGACATATATTGCTATAC
>CAVIOJ010000054.1:4870-19721 GCA_963644225.1 Lachnospiraceae bacterium
TTGCTATACTGTCCAACATCAAATGAGAAGTTGCGGACGGATGAGTCTGCAAAGAAGGAGGAAAGATGGCAACAAAGACAAATATTAATGCTTCTTGGAAATTTACCAAAGATGCAGTACAGGTTGCAGAGAATGCCAGTGTTCTTGATCAGGGAAGCTGGGAAGAGTTAAACCTTCCACATACCTGGAATGGCAAGGATGGCCAGGATGGTGGCAACGATTATCACCGTGGCACATGCTACTATGTAAAGAACATGAAGCGCGAAGAATTAGGCAGCGAGCCAATCGTATACATTGAGTTCGAGGCAGCCAATTCCAGTGCAACTCTTTATGTCAATGGTAAAGAGGCTGGATCTCACGATGGTGGTTATTCTACTTGGAGAGTAAATGTCACAGACTTTTTGGCTGAGGACAATGAAATCGTAGTGGCAGTCAATAATGCTCCAAACGATTATGTTTATCCACAGATGGCTGACTTTACTTTTTACGGTGGTATCTATCGTGGCATCAATGTGATTTCAGTAAGCGATGCACATTTCGACCTGGATTATTACGGAAGCCCAGCTATTGCAGTGACACCAGAGGTGAAGGGCGCTGATGCCGAGGTTAGCGTAGAGGTTTTTGTTACTGATGCAAAAGATGGAGATGTTCTTTCTTATGTCATCAAAGACGGTGATACAGTCGTTGGAGAAAAAGAAGTAGCTGCAAGCGAGACCAAGGTTTCATTCTCAATTGAAAATGTACATCTTTGGAATGGCCGCAAGGATCCACATCTTTATACTGCAGAGGTTACTTTAAAAAGAGGAGAGAGTATTTTAGATAGCAGAAGTACCCGTTTTGGATGCCGTAGCTATGCTATTGATCCAGAAGTTGGATTTATCTTAAATGGTGAGCGCTATCCACTTCACGGTGTATCACGTCACCAGGATCGTCCAGACATCGGTAATGCCCTTACTCACAAGGAGCACAGAGAAGATATCGACCTTATCCTCGAGATGGGAGCAAATACAATTCGTCTTGCTCACTATCAGCATGATCAGTATTTCTACGATTTGTGCGATGAAGTTGGTCTTGTTATTTGGGCTGAGATTCCTTATATTTCAAGACATTTGCCAAATGGCCGTGAGAATACAGTATCTCAGATGACAGAGTTGATTTCTCAGAATTACAATCACCCATGTATCGTTGTTTGGGGACTTTCCAATGAAATCACCATGAATGGAGAAGATGATCCTGACTTGATTGAAAACCACAAGATCTTAAATGATTTGTGCCACAAGATGGATCCAACCAGACTTACAACCATGGCTGTGGTATCTATGTGCAGCATCGATGCAAAATACATCCAGATACCTGACGTGATTTCTTATAACCACTACTTTGGATGGTACGGCGGAACAACCGATATGAACGGCGAGTTTTTCGACAACTTCCATAAAAAATATCCGAACATTCCAATCGGTATGAGTGAGTATGGATGCGAGGCTCTCAACTGGCATACATCCAACCCAACTCAGGGAGACTACACTGAAGAATATCAGGCATACTACCATGAGGAGTTGATCAAACAGCTCTTTACCAGAGATTTCATCTGGGCAACACATGTATGGAATATGTTTGATTTTGCTGCTGATTCCAGAGCAGAGGGCGGCGAAAATGGTATGAACCACAAGGGTCTTGTTACTTTCGACAGAAAGTACAAAAAGGATTCCTTCTATGCATACAAAGCATGGCTTTCTGATGATCCATTCGTACACATCTGCGGCAAACGATATGTGGATCGTGTGGAAGAGACAACCAAGGTTACAGTTTATTCTAACCAGCCTGAAGTTGAACTTTTCGTAAATGGAGAGAGCCTTGGCAAGCAGACAAGTGATGTACATTTCTTCTATTTTGATGTGCCAAACGTTGGGGAGAGCACACTTGTTGCAAAAGCAGGTGACTGCAGCGATGAAAGCAAGATCAACAAGGTTGATACTTTCAATGAAGATTATCGTATGAAAGAAGAAGGCGAAGTTATCAACTGGTTTGAAATCGAGCAACCAGAAGGTTACTTCAATATCAACGATTCCATGGGCGATATTATGGCAACAATGGAGGGCAAGATCTTTTTAGGTAAACTCTTCATGGACCTTATGAAAGACGCCGGTGGCGATGATAAAAAGGGCGCTGGAGCAGGCTTTGAGATGAATGAGGCAATGCTCAAGATGCTTGGTGGATTTACAGTGAAACGTATGTTGAACATGCTTGGAACTGCAGGCGTTGACAAGAAGTTTACAAAAGAAGAACTTTTAGATATCAATGCTAAATTGAACAAAATCAAGAAAAAATAATTGGGGAAATATTTAGGAATAGGATTTTTAGGAGGAGATTACAATGAGTAATTCGAAAGAAGTAAGACCATTTGGCTTACGCGACAAATTTGGTTACATGTTTGGTGACCTTGCGAACGATTTTTCTTTCATCTTCGCTTCAACTTATGTAATGGTATTTTATACCAAGGTTATGGGTATTTCTGCTGGAATGGTAGGAACCATGTTCTTAGTAGCACGTTGTGTGGATGCTTTCACAGATATCGGAATGGGCCGTATCGTAGACAAGTCAAAACCTACGAAAAATGGACGTATTCGTCCTTGGATCCTTCGTATGTGTGCCTTCGTAGCACTTGCTTCATTCTTGATGTATCAGTCATTTTTAGTTGATGCATCTTATGGTGCAAAAGTTGCTTACATGTTTATCACATATTTGCTTTGGGGTTCTATCTTCTATACATCAATCAACATCCCTTACGGATCTATGGCATCTGTTATTTCATCAGAGCCAAAGGACAGAAGTTCACTTTCTGTATTCCGTTCATTGGGTGGATGTTTCGCAGGTGTACTTATCGGTGTTGTAGCTCCTATGATTGTTTACTACACAGATGATGCCGGTAACAAAGTTGTATCTGCTTCAAAGATGTCACTTATCGCTGGAGTATTCTCAGTATGTGCTGTTATCTTCTACCTTCTTTGCTACACACTTACAACAGAGCGTGTTGAGTATGTTCCAAAGCCAGCATCAGAGCAGAAATCTCTTGGTGAAACATTAAAGACATTGTTTACAAGCCGCTCACTTATGGGACTTGTATTATCAGCAATTTTACTCCTGTTAGCATCTCTTATGTCACAGGGACTCAACAACTACTTGTTCGCTGATTACTTCAAGAATACAACAGCCCTTTCAGCATTCTCTATGCTTTCATTGCCATGTATGATCTTGCTTGCAGCTTGCTCTACAAAGCTTGGCGCAAAATTCGGTAAAAAAGAGTGCGGCGTTGTTGGTATGTTCGTATCAGGTGCTTTATATTTCATCATTGGTCTTCTTCATATCAAAAATGTATGGGTATTCGTTGGATGCGTATTCGTAGCAATGCTTGGTATGTACTTCTTCCAGATGCAGTGCTGGGCACTCGTTACAGATGTTATCGATGACATGGAAGTACAGACTGGTGCTAGAGATGATGGTACAATTTACGGTATCTACTCATTCTCAAGAAAGATTGGTCAGGCTATCGCTGGTGGACTTTCTGGATGGGCACTTGGTTGGATCGGATATGACGAACTTGCAGCTGGACAGACAGAGGCTGTTCGCAATGGTATCTACAACCTTTCTACATTCTTCCCAGCAGCAATCTACATTGCTTGTGGATTAGTACTTTTGTTTGTATTCCCACTTTCAAAAGCTAGAGTGGATGCTAACACAGAAGAATTAAAGAGCAGAAGAAAGTAGTCGTTTTTTCGACAACTGGCTGAAAAAAACAAATGATTTGGGCGCATGTTCCTCTTGGGGCGTGCGTCTTTTTTTGTACCCAAGGAAATACAAAAGAAAATTTTTGCCCTCTATTATTTTTTCGCCACTTCGTCCGATAAATAAGTTGAAAAGCAAATAAGCTTCGTAATTTCAAGGAAGAAAGGAGAGTGCCAATATGCGTATAGAAGCATACACACAAGTCGCACAGCTCTACAAGACAAACAAAACTTCATCTGCAAAGAGTACTGCAGCAAGCAGCATGGGCAAGGATGAGGTTCAGATTTCGTCTTTTGGACGCGACTATCAAATCGCAAAAAAGGCAGTCGCAGAAGCTTCGGATATCAGGGAAGATAAAGTTGCTGAAATGAAATCAAAGTATGAGTCAAACGATTATCAGGTAGATACCGGAGATTTTGCAAGCAAATTACTCGATAACTATTCTTTGGGACTGTAGGGAGAGCATAAGTGGCCAGTTTAGTAGAAGAATTACTCGTATGTATGAAAAAAGAGACGGAAGAGTACAAGGGATTATTGGACCTTTCTGAGAAAAAGAGACTTGCTATCATTGCAGGCAATATCCAGGATTTGGAGGATGTTACCAAGGCAGAGGAAGAGACCAGCAGTCTTCTTAAAAATCTCGAAAACAAACGGGGAAGCCTTCTTCGTGACATGGCAGTTGTTCTTGGCCACGATGGCCAGCAACTGACAGTTACCGATGTCATCGGCCAGTTAGACAGACAGCCCAAGGAACAGTCCGAGCTTACCCAAGCGAGGGATGCCCTTGTGGAAGTAGCTTCGAAACTTAGACTTGCCAATGATCAAAACAGCATTCTATTGCAACAGGCACTAGAGATGGTAGAGTTTGACCTGACTTTGTTCAAGAGCATGAAGCAGGCTCCAGAGACGGCTAATTATGACAAAAATGCCTACAACACTGGAGATTTGCTGGGCGCAAGCAGCTTTGATACCTCCCAATAGAGGATAACCGGAGCTTTTGAATTTACACTAGGAGGAAGACACCATGGCTAATGGATTCGGAAGCTTGTACGTGGGAGCGTCAGGATTACAGACACAACAGAATGCACTTAATGTTGTTGCAAACAACTTATCAAACGTAAATACAGAAGGCTATGTACGCCAACAGGTCGTATTTGCCGACAAAACATACAATTTTTTCGCGTCCGCATCAGTCAGTGCACAGCGCGCCGGAATCGGTGTAGATATAGCAGATGTGGTACATGCGCGAGATACTTTCTTAGACAAATCATATCGTACCCAGTCGGGACGACAGGCATTCTATGCCGCTAGTTATGATGCTATCTCCGAGGTAGAGACTTACCTTCAGGAGAGCCAGGGCAATTCTTTCCAGACAGCCCTGTCCGACTTGTATGAGGCGGTTTCTGAGTTCGCCAAGGATCCAAACGATGCAGTGAATCAGAACCTCGTGATGCAAAAAGCTTCTCTTTTTGTAAGCCGTTCTAGTAGCCTCTACAAGGGATTGCAGGATTATCAGTCCACCATCAACAAAAAGATATCGGACGATGTCAGCCGCATCAATGAACTAGGAAAAGGTATCCAGGAACTCAATTTAAAAATATCCCGTGTGGAAGCAGCCGGAGTGGAGACTGCCATGGATTTACGTGACACCAGAGACTTGTATTTGGATGAACTATCCAGTCTTGCCAGTGTGACCTACTCCGAGACAGTAGATGGCGTATACAAAGTAAATATAGAAAATGTAGAGTTCGTAACTGAGACCGAATTGTATCCGCTTGCTATGCAAGAAGACAAGCTTACCGGTTTTAAAACACCATATTGGCCACAGTTTTCCGATACCAGCAAGGATGATTATTACTATGCTTTCAATACAGGAAATGTGGATCCTGAGTATGGCACAGACTCCGGTGAAGTCAAGGCGCTTCTTTTAGCAAGAGGAAACTCTTACGGCACATATTTAGATATGGCGGGACTTTCAGCTGAGGAATACAGCGACAGTTTGGCGGATTCAGTCATGATGAATACTGAGGCGGAGCTCGATACTCTCTTTCACAGTGTGGTTACAGCTATCAATGATATCCTTTGTCCAAATACTACATATGGAGCGGTAAACGGAGCGGGAGCTACGGCTACAGGAACTGATGCTTCTGGAAAGACCTGGACCATTACAGAAAATACCAAGATTCTTGATGAGGCAAATGCTTGCGTGGGAAGCGATGGAGAATTGCCACCACATGAACTCTTTTCCAGAATCGGATCGGATAGATATACAAAGGTCACTTTGACAGATGGAACGAGCATTTACGTATACAATGAGGAAGATGCCAGCGATTTGTCCAAGTGCTATACCCTTGCAGATACGGTGGTCAATCCCGACCTTGTGGAGGATGAAAGTCTCATCGCCCACAAGACTCAGACTGGCGAAGTGGCTTACGATATGGCGGCAAAAATTGTTGCAGCCTGGGACGAGGCCAATTACAAACTAAATCCAAATGATACCACCCCATGTTCTTTTGACGATTTTTATGTAAAGTGGGTTGGAGAAATCGGAACCACGGGTTCTATATATAGCACGACATCCACCACATTATCGGATACGGTGGATACCATAGACAACAACAGGCAGCAGGTGACGGGAGTTTCTTCCGATGAGGAACTGACCAACATGATTCGTTATCAATCCGCTTACAATGCAGCCAGCCGTTATATCAACGTGGTCAGCACCATGATTGAATACTTGCTTTCATCACTATAGGAAGGAGAAAAGTTCTATGTCATCTTCATTTTTTGGCTTGACCGTAGCACAGTCGGGACTCAATGCAGCCCAGGCGTCTATCAACACTACGGCCAACAATATCTCAAATGTACAGACCAAGGGATATAGCAAGCAACAGGTGAACTTGTCGTCAGCTTCTTCCCTTCGTACCTATCAGCGATATGGCAGCACGGGAACCGGAGTTTCTGTAGATTCTGTCACTCAGGTGCGAGACGAGTACTATGATGAAAAATACTGGAACAACCAGTCTTCACTGGGATTCTATGAAAAAAAGCTCTACTATATGGAGCAGATTCAGAATTATTATACCGACGGAACTTTTAGTACCACGTCAAGCAGTGGATTTTCTACCATCTATGCCAAACTTTTCAATGCTTTGGATTCGGTAAAAACCAATGCGGGTTCTAGTTCTTCGAGAAATGAGTTTTTGAGCGACGCCCAGGAGCTTTGTACTTATTTCAACAGTACAGCCCAGCAGATGCAGACTTTGCAGAGTACTGTCAATGATGAGATAAAGACTACGGTGGACAACATCAATTCCATCGCGCAAAAGATTGCCATGCTCAACAAGCAGATCAACATTATCGAGGTTGAAGGCGGACATGCCAATGAGTTGCGAGATCAAAGAGCGGTCTTGGTTGATGAACTTTCAAAAATCGTTCCGACTACAGTTTCGGAAAAAGATGTGGTCAATTCCAATTTTTCCGACCAGTACACGGGAGCGACTTATTATACGGTAAAAATCAATGGCCAGCTTTTGGTAGACGACTATGAGTTCAATACTCTTTCCTGCCAGGCCAGAGAATACAAGTACAACCAGTCGGATATCGAGGGACTTTACGATATCGTCTGGGCGGATACAGGAGCTACCTTTAACGCCACTGCCACCAACATGAGCGGCGAGTTGAAGGCTATGTTTGACATTCGTGATGGTAATAACAGTGAAAATCTGACAGGACGTGTCAATACCACATCGAGCACTTCCATCACCATAACAGGCGTTAGCATCACAGATATCGACGAACTCAACTGCCCGGCCAGTGGAACTATCTGGATCGGCAACAAGGAATATCACTACGAGAGTTTCGAGTGCGAGACCGACGAGGAAGGCAATATCAAATCTGTTACCTTTGATATGGCAAAACCACTGACTACCGATGAGCAGGCCCAGGTCAACAACAAAAAACTCACCGTAGGAAATAGTGTTGGCTATATGGGAATTCCTTATTATATGAATCAGATGAACGAATTTCTTCGTTCTTTCTGCGAGGCTTTCAATTCCATCGAGCAGACGGGAATCGATGCGGATGGAAATGCCATGGGTTCAGTCTTTGTCGCTTATAGCAAGTCTGAGGACAAGGAATTTGATATGACGGATGCCTTGACGGAAGTAGACGATCCGGATGCCGGAACGAAAAAAGGAACCACCTTTACTTCTTCTTCCAATGTCTACTATCAACTTACAGCCAGCAATGTTCGCATTGCAGAGGAGTGTTCAGATCCGGATAGATTTGCAACTCAGAGTGCATCTGATACCGACAATGGTGTAGATGCCTACGATTTGATTGAAAAGTTGAAAAAATTACAGAGTGATACGGAAATCTTCCGTGGCGGCGGTGGAGACACATTTTTACAATGTATCTATGCCGACATCACAGTAGATACACAGGAATGTGATACTTTTACCAGCAACTATACCAACATCAGCGAGACCATCGACAATCAGCGTACTTCAGTTTCAGGAGTAGACGAGGACGAGGAAGCACTCGATTTGATCAAGTTTCAAAATGCATATAATCTGGCTTCAAAATGCATTTCCGTATTGGCGGAGATGTATGACCAGTTGATTTTGGAGACAGGCGTATAGGCTGATATCACGAAAAGGAAAACTTAGGAGGTAAAACGATGCGTGTTACCAACAACATGATTCTTAGGAATTCGACCTACAATATAAATGGAACGAAGGGCAATGTGAATACCACAATGAGCCAGATGACTACCCAGAAAAAAATCACCAAACCTTCTGATGATCCGGTGGTTGCCATCCGTTCTCTTCGCCTGAGTACCAGTATCAGTCGAGTGGATCAGTATTATGAAAAAAATATTCCTGATGCGGAGTCCTGGCTTGATGTGACTGAGACAGCCCTTACCAATATGAAGTCTCTCATGACGGATGTGAGAACTCAGTGTGTCAATGGCTCTACAGATACTCTAAACCAGGAAGACAGAAATACTATTTTAAAACAACTTCAGTCACTGCAGAGTCAGCTCTACTACGAAGGCAATTCAGACTACGCGGGAAGAACTGTTTTTACCGGATATCGTACAGATCAAAACCTGGTATATACCTCTGATGAGGCGGATACTTCTTATGAAATCTGCCAGGATTTTACCTATGAAGATATGGAGAGCTTCCGCTACTATAATTCTGGAGTCAGCCTGCCGACCACCAAGGATGAGGTTTTAGGAAATGAAATCGCAGATGTGACAGAGTCCGATTATTACCGTCTCCGCTGCGCTTATGACAAGATAGATGATATGACTTCTCTTTCTTATACATATAAGGATGCAGCAGGCGATGAGACTACAGTTTCCTATGAACTATCAGCAGACAAGCTTACGACACAGACCGGTACCAATGCCGATGGCTCTACCTTTGAATACACGACTTCTACCGCGGTAGATAAAGATGGCAATGCTATCAGCCAGACTGATTCCGAAGGAAATACAGTGGCCCAGAACATCTACATTTTTGACACTGAAGAGGACTGGGAAGTGGCCATGGGTGGCAAAAAGGTCGAGGAATATGACCTGGTTTTAATTAAGGAGACTGGCAATATGGTCTTCGGAGACAGCGTGGCGTCTGAGATTCGCACCAACAAGGCTGATATTTCTTCAGTTTATAATAGAACTGGATTTGAAAATGGCGAGTTGAAGCCGGAGTACTATTTTAACTGTACCAACACGACCAATCCAAACAACCCTATCAAGTATAAAAAGTTCGAGGATGATGGCAGTGAAGTGGGTTATGATATTCGCTATACCATCGCAAATAGTCAGGAACTTACAGTGAATTTGGAGGCTTCGGATGCTTTTGACAGCGATATCCAAAGAGATATCGACGATATGATTACTGCGGTATCCAATGCCATATCCGCCCATGATAAGGTGACAAGTTTAAAAGCCATGAAGAGCGAAGCCCAGTATGCTGGGGAAGAATATCAGACAAAACTCGATGAGTGGATTACGGCAGCACAAAAAGAAGCCGATTATGCGGATGATCATCTGCAAAAGTTATACAGCAGCGAGATTGGAAAAGTAGACACTTATCTCAATAAAATCAACCTGGCAATCACCCAGGTGGGATGTACGGTAGACCAATTGCAACTCACTGAAACTCGTATGAGCAATCAGCAGCAGACCTTACAGGAATTGCAGTCAGAAAATGATGACTTGGAACTTTCGGAGATTATCATCAGTTATACTTCCGCCTACAATGCTTACCAGGCCTCTCTTACGGCGGCAGGTAAACTTAGCGGCATGACCCTTCTAAACTACATTTAAGGAGAAAAAAGATGCAGGTAGAAACAAGATTATTTGGAAAAATTGATATTGCAGATGACAAGATCATTACTCTTGGAAGAGGCCTGATTGGCTATCCGGAGATGAAAAAATTCACCCTGATTTTTGACGAGGAAAAGCAGGGCAAGATTATGTGGTTCCAGTCATTGGATGAACCACAGTTTGCTATGCCGGTTGTAGATCCTACCGTTATGCTTGATGATTACAATCCGGTTGTAAATGATGAATTGCTAGATCCTATCGGAGAATTTTCCGAGGAGTCGCTTTTTGTATTGGTAACCATTCGCGTGCCTTCTGACATCAAGAATATGACAGTCAACCTCAAGGGACCAATCATCATCAATACTGAAACATTACGTGGCGAGCAGATTATCGTGGAAAATGATGTGACTACACGTTTCCCAATCTATGATATTTTACAGGCAAGAAAAGAAAAGGCAGGTGAGGACGCATGCTAGCATTGACAAGAAAAAAAGGCGAGTCTATCGTCATCGACAATAAAATCGAGGTCAGCATCCTAGATATCCGCGGCGACCAGATCAAGATTGGCATCTCCGCACCAAAGGATGTGCCGATTTACAGAAAAGAAGTTTATATTCAGATTCAGGAAGAAACCAAGGAAGCTCTCAGCGTAGATGGACTGGAAGCTTTGCAAAATCTCTTCTAGGCGGGTTAAGATTTTTTTCTCGGAGTCGATATAGGAAATAGAACGTTAAAATCCACAGGGAGGTGTGATTATGAAAGTAGAGAGCGTACAAAATGTAAATAGCAGTTACCAGAGCAAGGGAAATGCTGGTGTATCTGCACAGACAAGCGTGTCTTCATCTGCACAGACAGGAGGCAGCACAAGCCAGGACAGCAGTCCAAAGCAGGCAGTTGATGTATCGAGTGATGGAATTGTACTTACTGGAACAGGCAGAGAAGAAGGCCAGGCCAGCAGTGAGCAGATCCGTCAGGCTGTCGATAAAATCAATAAAAATACAAGCAATCAGGAAGCGATTTTTGGCATTCATGATGCCACCAACCGCGTTACCATCAAAATCGTCGACAAGGAGACCAAGGAAGTAATCCGTGAATACCCACCTGAAAAGACTTTGGACATGATCGCCAAGGTTTGGGAGATGGCCGGTCTCATGGTAGACGAGCGTAGATAGGAGGAGTCTCTATGACAACTAGAGTATCAGGTATGGTATCTGGTCTTGATACAGAATCCCTCGTATCGGCCATGGTAGCAACCTATGTTTCAAAAAAAGAAAAATATCAAAAAGCACAGACAAAACTTAGTTACAAGCAGGATGCATGGAAGTCTTTGAATACCAAGATTTATAGTCTTTATTCAAATATCAGCAACCTGCGTCTTTCTAGTGCTTACAATATGAAAAAAACTACGGTTTCAGATACCACAAAAGCATCTGTTACCGCTTCAAGTGATGCAGTTTCTGGAATCCAGACCTTACAGATCAAGCAGCTTGCAAAAGCAGGATATTTAACTGGCGGAAAGCTTGCATCTGGCACCACATCATCTAGCAAGTTATCTGATTTGGGCTTTACATCAGATGAGGATGGCGTGATTGCCGTTCAGGTGGGAAGCACCACTAAAAATATTACGGTGACAGGGGATACCACGGTATCGGAATTTGTTACCGCCTTAAATGATGCAGGTCTAAAGGCTAACTACGATGCAAACAATCAGCGTATTTTCGTATCTGCCTCTGCAACAGGCAAGGACAATGATTTTTCCCTCACTGCAGGCAATACCAGTGGCCTTAGTGCTCTTTCGGCTACCGGCCTTTTGGTAAAATCTACAGCCAATGAGGAGGCTTACAAGCAGGCAGCATCCTATGCCAAAGGAACCATGGGAACCGATGCAGATGGCAATATTGTCTCTTACTATGAGTTGGATGACGAGGGCAATATCAAGTATGACAGCGATGGTAAGGCTATCGTGGCAAGCGGAGTTACCTATAGCGAGGAAGCAACAAAGAGTGCTATCACAGAGACTTTGAAAAATTTGGCTTGGGCCTATGAGAATAACGAGAGCATGGCGGCAGAGAAAAAGGAACTGCAGTCAAAAATCGAGTATACCAAGGCAAAAGATGCTATCGATGCCATGAATACTTCTGCAGACAGCGAGCGTATGCTTTCTCTCATGAAGTTATCCAACCAGAGTGTCTATGTGGGAGCAGACGGCACTACCTATACCAACAGAAAAGAAGTAACAGATGAGGATGGCAATGTAACTGGCTATCATTATTACAACACCAAGAGTCACTACACCAGTGGAGTTCAAATCGAGGAAGAAGATACCGATGCGGCCAGCCTGGATGTGACTGTAGATAACGAAATCAAGCTTGCATCTGACGAGGTCAAGGATTTAGCTAAAAAATTGGGCTATATCGAGACCAAGACCACTACAGCAGAAGATGGTACAGAGACCGAGACGGAAGATACCAGCAAGTTTGATACCCTAAAGGCACAGCAAAAGACAGTGCTCGCTGTTGATGAAAATGCTACATATACTGATGATGATAAGGCGGCTTTTTATCTTGATGGCAATGATGGCAGATATACTATCGATTCTGCCCAAGCGAGAATCGCCGAGATTGATACTGCTACAGAATCCAACAATGCAATCATAAGCAGCAATTCTTATTGGGATATCAAGGATTATTCTTCTTATTTCACCACAGCAGATGATGGCAGTGTGACTTTGGATGAGACAAAGCTCGACCAATTGGCTTCTACAGATGCCGGAAAAGTTACATTTGCAAAAGAGGTGGTAGATGGAAATACCAATATTTCCTACAGCGAAGGAGCTACCCGTGTGGATGCAACAGATGCCCGTATCATTTTAAATGATGCAGAGTTCGAGTCATCTACCAACAACTTTAGCATCAATGGTTTGACCATTCAGGCCATGAATGTCACAAAAGATGATGAGATTGTCACCATCAATACAGATACAGACACCCAGGGAATCTACGACAAGATCAAGGAATTCCTCAGCCAGTACAATGAGCTCATCAATGAGATCACAAGCCTCTACAATGCTGATTCCGCCAGCTCTTATGAACCACTGACGGATGATGAGAAGTCGGCAATGAGTGACACGGAAGTGGAAAAATGGGAGACCAAGATTAAGGATGCCATCCTTCGAAAGGATTCCACACTTGGCACCATCCAGAGTGCCATGACCAATGCCATGATGCAGACCTATACCATCAATGGCAAGACCTATTCTCTTGGATCTTTTGGAATCCAGACATTGGGTTATCTCAATGCTTCAAAAAATGAGAACTATGCTTATCATATCGATGGTGATTCTGAGGACTCAGCTTCTTCAGGCAAGACGGACAAGCTCATGGCTGCCCTGCAGTCAGATCCGGATACTGTCATCGATTTTATGAAAAAATTGACTTCCGGACTTTACTCCGCTTTGGATACCAAGATGAAATCAACCACTATGAGCAGTACTTATACCGTCTACAATGACAAGCAGATGGCTTCACAGTACAGCGAATACACAGACTTAATTGACGAGTGGGAAGAAAAAATCGAGGACTACGAGGATCGTTACTACGAACAGTTCTCCAACATGGAATCTGCCCTGTCCAAGTTACAGAGTAATTCGTCTTCTATCTCATCACTTTTAGGAAGCTGATAAAAAGGAGAGTATAATATGGTACCAAGTAACGGCTACAATGCCTACGCACAGAATAAAATTATGACAGCGTCTCCGGCAGAGCTTACTCTTATGCTCTACGAGGGAGCTATCAAGTTTTGCAATATTGCTGTGGTAGCTATTGAAAATAAAGATTATGCCAAGGCCAATACCAACATTCAAAAGGCTGAGCGCATCATCGAAGAATTTCAGGCTACTTTGAATCACAAGTATGCTACTGCCAAGGATTTTGAGGCGGTCTATACCTACTTGCAGAGACGCCTCTTGCAGGCCAATATGAAAAAAGATCCGGAGATTCTAGAGGAAGTACTTCGTCATCTTCGCACAATGCGTGACACCTGGAAAGAGGTTATGCGCATCACGAAAAATGGAACTGTAGTAGCGTAAGGGATACATATGGACGAGAAAAATTACATTCAGATTTTAGAGGATAGTTTATCTGCCAAAGTGGACTTGCTTCGTCGCCTGACGATTTTGTCCCAGGAACAGGCCGAGATCCTAAAGGATCCCAATGCCGCTCCTGATGCCTTTGAGAAAAATATAGAGGAGAAGGCAAAACTCATCGAAAGACTTTCTACCATGGACCAGGGATTCGATTCCCTCTTTGCCAAGGTAGAGCCTGAGCTCCTTGCCAACAAGGACAAATACAAGGATTCCATCTTGCGTATGCAGGAGCTGATTCGCCAGATTACCAGTCGCAGCACCAGCCTGCAAGTCCTCGAACAGCAAAATAAAGAACTGGCCAAGTCCAAGTTCGCCCAGGTTCGCACTCAGTCCAAGGAGATCCGCCAGAACAGCAAGGCCGTCAGCGCCTACTATCAGAATATGATGAAGCTAGGCACCATGGAACCGCAGTTTATGGACCGCAAGAAATGATTGTAAGAAATGATTGCAAGAAGTGATTACAAGAAATGTTTGCAAGAAACGCGCAATTTTTGGTTGCTGATGATTGTTAATTAAAGTAAAAAAGATGGCAACAAAAAGAAAAAAGTTTAAAAAAGGGGTTAACTCTCCCCACCACCATC
>CAVIOJ010000055.1:0-4833 GCA_963644225.1 Lachnospiraceae bacterium
CCTCGTATTTTTTGGTGAGTTCCCGACACAAGGTGATGTCACGATCTCCCAATACCTCGTAGAGTTCCGCCAAAGTAGCCCGCAAATGGTGGGGTGACTCATAGACGATCATGGTACGAGTTTCCCTTTCCATCTCTCCTAGAACCCTAGCGCGCTCCTTTTTATCTTTCGGTAAAAATGCCTCAAAACTGAACCTGCGACATGCCTGTCCGGAAGAAGTCACCGCTGTAATACAAGCCGCAGCACCCGGAAGAGCATTTACCTCTATGCCTTCCTGGTAGCACATTTGCACCAGTTCTTCACCGGGATCAGATATACCCGGCGTTCCCGCATCTGTGATAACCGCCACATTTTTTCCTTCTTTTAAGGCCGAAATCAAGGTCTTAGCCTTTTCTATTTTATTGAACTCATGGTAGCTTGTCATGGGAGTGTTGATCTCAAAATGATTCAACAACTTGATGGAATTGCGGGTATCTTCCGCCGCAATGAGATCCACTTCGTTTAAAATGCGCACAGCCCGGTAAGTCATATCTTCAAGATTACCGATGGGCGTGGCGCACAGATACAGTGTTCCAGACATATTTTGCTCCTCTAATTACATATTATTCGCCCTACATAGCTTGGGCGACTGACGACAACTTGGCAGAAAAAATCAGGCAAGTCATTGCCTTACTAAATATATTAGTAGCCATAAATATCATAAATTTCCGGCATATACTTGCCAGGACTCTCATAAACTATCAAGGGTTTTTCCACAGTCAGGCGTGACTTGCCATCCCGAAGACCCTCGATAAGGACCATGTTTGGCTCCTTATCCACATAAGGGTAAACAAGCTGCATGCGCTTTGGCTCGATTTTGTAACGATTCATAAGGGTAAAAATCTCCACCAGGCGAAATGGTCTGTGGACAAAATAACAACGGCCACCAGGTTTTAACACCTTGGCCGTCTGCGAAATCAAATCTTCTAAACTGCAGAGCACTTCATGGCGGGCGATAGTCTTGGCGTCCGTCTCATTTTTGATGCCATGCATATCTGTCATGTAAGGGGGATTGCTTGTGACTACATCAAAAGAAGATGCACCAAAAATATTTGCTGCATCCTTGATATCTCCAGTAACGATAGAAACTTTTTCCTCCAAATGGTTATAGGAAACGCTTCGGCTGGCCATGTCCGCACTCTCCGGCTGAATCTCTAAGCCGGTGAAATGAGAGCCAGCGGTCTTTGCCTCCAACAAAATAGGAATGATGCCAGTGCCAGTCCCAAGGTCAAGGACTCTCTCTCCTCTTTTTACCTTGGCAAAACCAGACAGCAAAACCGCATCCATACCAAAGCAGAAGCGAGACGGATCCTGGATGATCTTGTAACCATTGCGCTGTAATTCGTCTAGGCGTTCTCCTTCTTTTAGTATGTTCTCTGGCATAATTATCCTCTATCTTCTAACTTTGAGAGTTCTTTCTTCTCTTCTTTTGTAACCTTGACATTGCGACGCTTCGGCTTGAATTTCAACTCTTCCACAGCATAGTCACGCTCTTCCTTGACATCATTTTGGTCAATGATGACACGCACACGCTGGCGCAAAACGCTGACAGACTTGACCTGTCCTTTTAGCCCTTCTGGGGTGGTGACTATATCATTGATGCCAGGAAGCTGGCTGTTTAGGTACTCGTATGTGTCCTGCTCATTTTTCAGACAGCACATCAGTCGGCCACAAACACCGGAAATCTTGGTTGGATTCAAAGAAAGATTCTGTTCCTTGGCCATCTTGATGGAAACTGGGACAAAATCACTGAGGTAACTGCTGCAGCAAAGAGGTCTGCCGCAGATACCGATGCCACCCATCATCTTGGTCTCATCTCTGACACCAATCTGACGCAACTCGATTCTGGTACGAAATACGGAAGCCAAATCCTTTACCAACTCGCGGAAGTCCACACGGCCATCTGCAGTGAAGTAAAAAAGAAGCTTGTTGTTATCAAAAGTATATTCCGCTCCTACTAACTTCATCTCCAGGTTGTGCTTACGGATTTTTTCCTGGCAAACACGGAAAGCTTCCTGCTCTTTTTCCTTGTTTTTCTCAATCTTCTCATGGTCTTCTGGGGTCGCAAGGCGCTTGACACTTTTTAGCGGCTGTACCACCTCATCATCCGATACATCCTGTGGAGGTACGGCAACTTTTCCCATCTCCACACCACGGGTGGTCTCCACGATGACATAGTCACCAAGCTTTAGATCCAAGTCTCCCGGGCTAAAATAATATAATTTACCTGCTGTGCGAAAACGCACACCTACGATTTTAATCATGTGATATTCTCCTTTATTGAAAACAGCAAAAGCTCTATGGCCAAGCTGAAATTACCATTTAGTTTGATACGCCTTTTTGCAGTGGAAACTGCCTCTAAAAGGGCATTGATATTTGAAAAATCAAGGGCTGCAGCCTGACGGTGAATCACCATCTTTTCATCCTGAAAAATCAGGCGGTGGTCCTGACCCGTTGCCTTATATAATAACACATCTCGAAAATAGATGTTCATCAAATCCAGATAATCCTGAATCTGAGGCTTGTAGCCTTCTAACTCCTTTTGTGCCACGGACAATTCGTATGCATCCATTTTTTCCATACGACGCATCAGAGCTGTCATATGAGAGCGCATCTCGTTGAACTCCTCGGAAGAAGCCAACTTGATGGCTTTGCCCAGATTTCCCTGAGAAAACTGCGCGCAAACTTTTGCCTGATAATCCGGCATACTGTGGTTGGCCATCAGCTCTTTTGTGATGAGATCCTGGGAAACTGGCTGCACCTCGAGGGTAACACAGCGGGATAAAATAGTTGGTAAAAAACCGGCCGCATTGGTAGTCAAAAGAAAGATAATGGCATAGGCCGGCGGTTCCTCTATTGTCTTAAGCAGTGCATTTTGGGCCTGCGTGTTCATCTTTTCCGCCTCATCCATGATGTAAACCTTGTAATCACTTGAATAAGGCTTGATAACTATATCATTGTTGAGCTGAACGCGAATATCATCCACGGTAATGGTATTTGGTTTGTCATGGGTGATATAGCGAATATCCGGATGGTTGTGGCCCTCGGCCTGCAAGCAGGAATGACACTGGCCACAGGCATCTACCCCGTGATCTTCACAGAGCAAAGTGGCGGCAAAAGCTTCTGCTAACATCATCTTTCCGGAATCCTTTTCCCCACTGATAATGTAGGCATGGGAAGTCTTGCCCCGGGCGATGGCATTTTGCATATGCCCCTTCA
This sequence comes from Lachnospiraceae bacterium, assembly GCA_963644225.1. Taxonomy (GTDB): domain Bacteria; phylum Bacillota; class Clostridia; order Lachnospirales; family Lachnospiraceae; genus Pararoseburia. The sequence goes on from CAVIOJ010000055.1 coordinate 3,259, forward strand.
TATCCTGTTGTCCAATGATTTCTGCAAACTTCATGTCCATCTCCGTCTAGGTGGAAATATCAAGCAAAAGACCTCGAATCTCATCTACATGACTCAAGATGGTCAGATGGTCCTTTTCCTCTTTTACCAACTCTTCTGCTAAACTATCCAAGTTTTTATCCACTAATTTTACAATGCCATATACGCGGTGTCTTCCCCGGCGATCCAAAAAATTCTCCCTGGAAAACTTGTGGGAACGGTTCACCACCTCATTCATAAACTCCTTGACCATACTGCGATAAGCCCGCATGTCACGAATGTCCATGTGTTCTGCGATCTTTTGCCCCTGAGCGGTGATCTGGTCCATCAGGCCTGTGAGTTTTTCCTTGAGCTCGGCATCATCAATAGCACTGGTCAGAGTAAACTTGAAGTCTCCCTCTGCCTCTTTTGTCTGACTCACTTCCGGAGTCTGGCTGACGCTTGTCACGTCATTTATTTTCATATCCATAGGCTTATTCTCCCATGTGCGACAGCATATAAGCAGCGATTGCCGCCTCTGTCTCGTCTAAATCCTCATTGCGAAAACGCCTTGTAAGTCCCGCCGCCTGCAATTTATCCTCGGAAAAATCCGCTGCATCCGCCAAAAAACGACGACACATTTCCTCATACTTTGGATTGGTCTGGGCCCTCTCTCTGTCTAAGGCCCGCTGCAAGCGAATGCCATCTTCCACTTCGATGTAGATTGGGATCACAACATCCCATCCAAAATAATCTCGGAGTTTTACAAAAGATTCTAAAGTCCCGATAACCAAATAATTCTGGTGGGCCAAGTCGATATTCCCGTCATCTACGGTAAAATAGTCCCAAACTCCGTGTCTGGTATTGTAGCTTCGCATCTCCACAACTTTTCCCGCGGCCCGCAGCTGGTCTCTTTTTTCTCCATCACAAAAATGATACTCGATTCCCTCGACCTCTCCGGCGCGAATAGGCCGGGTGGTATAGGAAATAATCTGCTCTAACTGCAGATCATCTCGATCTAGAATCCGCTTATATAAAGTGTCTTTTCCTGTTGAACTTTTCCCAATAATATTAAATATTTTTCCCATAACTTTAAGTATAATATAGTCCCTTTCAATTGACAACGAAAAGGCCGTCATCCCCCGCCAAACCGTTGATGGTAAGACCCTGATCCTTTGCCCTAAGGAGCATATCTATGGCTTCTTTTTTTACCCGTTCTCCCGGTACCAAAAGAGGAATTCCTGGTGGATAAATGGCAACCTGAGCGGCAGCAATTTTTCCCTCAGCCTCAGATAATGGAAGGACGACTTTATCCGCCGCCATGGCCTGGTGATAAGGAAGCACCGGATCCATGAGATCTTTGTCAAACATTTTTATGTCTTCTTGCCAAAAATTCCCCTTCGACAAGTCCTCATCAATTTCAAACAAAGCCTGCTGCAGCCGTGCAAAACCTTCCTCCGTATCCATCACCGAAGTCATGGCCAAACCGTAGGAAAAAGAAGACATCTCCAGGACAAGGCCATATTTTTCCCTAAGCAAAACTTCCAAGTCATGGCCAGTTGTGGTCTTTAGTTCCTC
>CAVIOJ010000055.1:4843-10704 GCA_963644225.1 Lachnospiraceae bacterium
GTCTTGGTTTGTAGATCTCTCCTGCGACGTTAGTTCCTCTGCCTGCTTCGGAACTTCTATAACAATTTTTGACGGTTCCTGATTCTCTCTTTTTTTTACTCGAAGATTCTTTAAATTTTTACAAGAGGCATAAAAATCCTGAAGCCTCGCGGCATAAGAGGAAAATGCATCCTCGGAATTTTCCAAAAAACGAATACACTGGCAAATGGAAGACATGAGGACATAGGACGGAGAGCTGGTCTCAAAGACATCCAAGTAATTCTCAATATCCCTCTCTAAGATCATGGAGTTCTCACTCAAATGCAAAACCGCTGTCTGGGTAAGGGCCGGCAGAGTCTTGTGCAGACTCATGATCACGGCATCCGCTCCGGAGTCTAAGGGGCTTTTTCCAAAATACGGATGAAATCCCAAGTGTGCGCCGTGGGCCGCATCTACGATCACTGGAATGCCACATCCATGGGCCAAGGCTACAATCTCATCTAAAGGTTCCATCATTCCCTCGTAAGTCGGGCTGGTAACCACGAGAGCTGCCGCATCGGGATTCTCCCGCAAAAGTCTTTCGTATTCCGCTAGAGGAGTCCCCTCTACAAATCCCGCTTCATTCTGCGTCGGCAGGCTATAGACCATCTTGGCCTGTCTAAGCCAGCCAGCATGATAGACGGACTTGTGGGAATTTCTTCCCATGATCACGGTGGCATTTTGAGGCACTGCCGCAAAAAAAGCCGCCAGATTTCCACAGGTAGAGCCCCCCACTAAAAGATATGATTTTTTCGCCCCGTAAACCTTTGCCATCCGCTCCATTGCTTCTAGAATAAGGTCTTGTGGTTGGTGCAAATTGTCAAATCCAGCTATCTCTGTGATGTCTATGGAATAAGGATTTGCCATGGATATAGTTCTTCGCTTATGACCCGGCATATGGAAGGGATAATCCCCACTTTTTGCATAATCTTCCAATTTTTCATCAAGCATATTTTATACCAATCTCCTGACTTCCTTGCTATCTACCGTCTTGCTATCCCAGGCTTTCTGTTGCCATACCAGCCACTACTTTCTTTTAAACTGCTACTCATACATTCAATGGTCCCGTCCAAATGCGACTTAGTCCAAAAATCGTCCCAAATCCGGCATCCAGTCTCCAAAGAAAATGGTATCTTCCTCGATGGATGGCCACATAGGTTCCAGGAAATTTTTAATCTTCTCATGGGCCGCCTCCCAGGTGGGTTCTTTTCTCTTTTCCTGCCTAAGAAGAACTTTCCACTTCTTTTTCATATAAGAGTAGTTTCCGTATCCAGCGAAAGTTTCCCAGGCCGCGCCGCTTATCTTTTTACCCTGAGTTTCCAAAATCTGGCGAATGCCTTCCTGGACTTTTCGCCCCTCCAGAGGGTATTTATCTATGATGTCATAGGCCTTGCTATAGCGATCCATCTCCTGCAAAAGCTCCAGTTTTTCAAGGATTTCCACAAGATAGGAAGCCAGCATCTGCTCATAAGGATAGGTCTTTACAGTGACAGATTTATTGTTTTCCAAGAAGAGACGGATGGTCTGCTCATTTGCAAAATGCACTTCCTCCGGCGCCTTTTTCACATGAATGGCAAATGGAACATACATCTCATCCACAAAAAGCGACAGGATGATTTTTATCTCATCTTCCTTTTTTTCCACCTGTCCATCATCTAAGAGAATGCCAGCCTTTTGATAGGACTTCTTTAGGGAAGCGAGCAAGTCATCTGCGAGTTCTAACAAGGATTCCCCTCCCCTGTAAAAATAAGCAATCTCTCGGGATTCTCTTTTTTTATAGGTATCAAGACCAAATACGCGAACATCCTGCAGCCAAAAGTCTTCTTTTTTCTCTAATTCAAGAAAAATCTCAGCCGTCGTCTCCAAGACAAAGGCCGTGAGGACATGGGAAAAAGGGATCTCTAACTCTTTACTTTTTTCTTTTATCCACGAAACTTTATGCATTATCAAACCTCTACAACCAAATACCTATCATGTTCTGGACTTTCTTTAGGACCTTGCGCTCTTTTGCAAAAGCCATGAGAGCCGCCACATCTTTTTCCTCGTCTCCGATGTAGGTCAGCACGGCCTTCTTGAAATCCTCCCGATCCATCTTTTCCTGATATTTCAAGCAATCACAAACCAGGCGGTCCTTGGAATATATCTGCACATTTTTGCCGGCGATTTCTATGGTAGAAAGCCCCAGCTCCAAGACCTTTGGTTCACTGTAGTAAGGCTGCAGAGTAGGATAATCCATGTTGAATCTGGATTTTGATGTGTTTTTGCTGATAGCGATATGCCAGGCCAAAGGGCGCTCTTTTAGATATCCGTAGTAATATAGGGCCGTCTCCATGGTAAAAACTCCATCGGGGAACATTCTAATGACCATATCTTCCTCACTGCCCTCATAGTATTTCGTGGTATAATATCCACTTTTTACACGACGGAGATATCCCTCATCCATAAGCTGTAAAACGCGGCGATAATCAATCCCCAAATCCGTAATCTGTCTGGTCTGCACCAGTCCGTTACCCTCCTGGACCAGATCTGCGATGCGCTCTAAATCATAAGCCTTTTTTTCTTCCCTATTCAACTTGTCTGCGAATTCCATTTTTTCCACTCCTTAGCTCTTGCATAGGCAAAATTTTCTATTTATTATAAAAATACTTACAAGCCGCTGTCAACGGAATTTGGCTTGTTTGCAAGGGTTATTTCAAGTATAGTTATATATAAGTAAATTCTTATGATGCAGAGGAAGAACTATGGAAAAATCTCAACGTAAAAATCCATCCAGAAAAGAATGTGAAGATATCATCCGCCGTATTTTGATGACGGAGACTTTGGAAAAAGGAAAAAACGGCCATTTTAAAACGGCCGCCGATTTTATGAAATATTTTGAATCACTCTATCCTGCCAGTGACAGCCTGAGCAAACAGGTGCAGCGTGCTGTCAAATCCCTTGATATGCCAAAGGATGCAGATGGTTATTTTATCATCAACAAGACCAGAGACCAGTTGGACCAGGACCAGGAACTTTCCTTCCTTTTGAAAAAAAGTGCCGCAAAAGTCACTCCAATGGATGAATACGAGACACTGTTTTTGGCGGCAGATCCTGCCTACAAGTCCTATCTTTTGCAGCTTTTTACCGAGTCAAAAACCTGTCGAAATCAGTATATCACCATACTTGATACCACAGACGGTCTGCTCTTTTTTACAAAAAATGCAAACCAGCTTCGAATTCTCTTGGAGAGCCTGTCTAAGTAGTTTTTAGTACATAGATTTCTAATTTACTGGGCTAAACTGCTTACCGGTTTCCCTGCTAGTTTCTCGACCAGCCTCTCTACTGGCTTCTCTGCTAGTTTCTCGACCAGTTTCTCTACTGGCTTCTTTACTGGCTTCTCGACCGGTTTCCCTGCTAGCGTCTTCTTCGTCTGCGTCTCTTGTTACGAGAAATCTTGCGATATCTTGAATTTTTTCTCTTGTGATTGGTCTTTCTGTTGTAGTTAAGGCGAATGGTTCCAGCCTTCATATAGATGAAATATACTAGTCCCGCTATAAGGACAATAGCCAAAAGAACCAACAAAATTGTCTTAAAGTCTATACGGAAATACTTGATGGAAGATCCGCCATCAGCTTCATCCACATTGTGGAAAGGAAAGCTCACCGTATCACTTGTCTTGTACAAAATATCAGCGCCGCCTACTTCTTTGCCGGCGTAAGTATAACTCACCTTTGCGACAGCATCCGACCCATCATCGCAAGCCGTAACGGTAGCAGATGCATCTGAAAAATTCGCCGTATTCGGAAGCACTACCATGCCCTCATCATCTACCGAAATCAAATCAATTTTGTCCGATAATTTTCCCAAAGCACCACTGTTACTCATGTCTGAAAGGCTGACATAATCAGAAACCTTGTAGAGTGAAAAATTCTGGAAGCAGTACTCAAAGAGAGCTTTTGTATCTTTATAGTGAGCTGGATTTGAGCTTTTTAGTACCACGCAAAGCAAAGTCATACCGTCTTTTTTTGCAAAAGTCACCAGGGTATTTCCAGCTTCATCGGTATATCCTGTTTTTCCACCAATAGCGTACTCATACAGATTGGATGAGCTTTTATGGTTGCTGATCATTCCGTGGGTATTGTTACAGGTATAGGCCTCTTTTTTGTTGTCCGCAGGAATGGTATGGGATCTGGTGCTGCAAAGCTTCTGAAACTCTGGAATCTGGAAAGCCGCATAGGCGATTTTTGCCATATCACGAGCAGTCACATAATGATCCGTATCCGGCAAACCATTAGGATTGACAAAATGAGTACCGGTACAGCCCAGTTCCTTTGCACGCTCATTCATCATGTTGACAAACTCATCCATACTGCCGCCGCCAACATGCTCTCCGATGGCCCAGGCACACTCATTGGCAGACTCTAACATCATGCCGTAGAGGGCATTTTCCAGAGTCATCTCCTCGTCCACTTCTCTGGCGATATGGGAAGTATCACCCTCATTTTCATAGACAGCCGTCTCAGAAAAGGTAACTATCTCATCCAAATCACAGTTTTCCAGCGCCAAAAGAGCCGTCATAATCTTGGTAATACTGGCTGGATAATAGGAAGTATCCGCATCTTTTTCATACAAAACCGTTCCGGTTTCCATCTCCACAACGATGGCTGCCCCAGAAGTCACGCTGACATTGCTAGGCCAGTACTCTGCCGCCTGCACGTTACATGCCCCATAAGTAGCGGTCAAAAATGTGGTAGCTGCCGCAAAAATACCAAGTCCAATTTTTTCTATCTTTTTAAATACTTTCATATCATTCTCTCTATCTTTTTCTTTATATACTATTCAACATACAGAATATAGTATAATCGCATCCCTTTTTTACTGCAAGCCAAAGTCACAGCAAAAACAAATATAAAAGTCAAATAAACCCGCCTTCATCTGTACGAAATCTCCTTTTTGTGCTAAACTGAGTTGGCGCATTTTTTGCGGTTCATTCTAAAGATTAGCTGGCTGCTTTTACAATGTTGCGCACAATTTATTTTTGAAAAAATAGGAGATCTGATATGAGACTTAGAAATATACCTGGAGCTAATGAAGTCATCGAAAACAGCCCATATTGTATACACGACGCATCTACCCGTGCAGGATTGTGGCGAGAAATTTTTCCAAAAAAAGATCAGCCACTTCATATAGAAATCGGCATGGGAAAGGGCCAGTTTATCATGAATATGGCCAAGGCTCATCCCGACATCAACTATATCGGCATTGAAAAACACACCAGTGTTTTGCTTAGAGCTGTTCAAAAAATGGAATCCGAAGAAAGCCCTGTAGACTCTCTTCGCTTTTTATGTTTTAACGCGGAAGACATCGCAGAGATTTTTGAAAGCGGCGAAGTGGATCGTATCTATCTAAACTTCAGCGATCCTTGGCCAAAAGATCGCCATGCAAAAAGACGCCTGACATCCTCTGCTTTCTTAGATCAATACGATAAGATTTTAAAGAAAGACGGTTGCATCGAATTTAAGACCGACAACCGAGGTCTGTTTGATTTTTCTGTAGAAGAGATTGAAAACTCATCCGTCTGGAAGATCGATGCGAAGACTTATGATCTGCACCAGGATGCATCCATGAATGCCGGCAATATCATGACGGAATACGAGGAAAGATTCTCAGCCAAGGGAAATCCCATCTGTAAACTCATTGCCAGCCGGATATAAATGCAATTACTGATATCGTCAACTTAAAGTATGTATAGACCCAATTCTTGATATACTCAGTTTAAAGTATGTATACAAAAACTCTCTGTCACCAACTTAAGCGACAGAGAGTTTTCTTTTTATCTCGCATACTTATCTATGCTTTTTAAT
>CAVIOJ010000056.1:0-14517 GCA_963644225.1 Lachnospiraceae bacterium
TGTTGCTACCATAGCAATATGAAAAGTCAGCAAAATGTACTGCTCTGCCTTTGTCACCATACTATTTTCCATATCACTCTTCTTTAAAACATAATAAGAAAAATATAATAGGAAAACGATAAACAAGACCGTTACCACATTGGCAAATACCAAGGCATTCTGATATTGCATCATGTCTACCGGTATCACCGCATCCAGAATATGATAAATAGTTCCTATAAGAGATCTTGATGTAAATCCATATTCATAGGATAGCGCAAGCATTGTCGTATTGTAGGATCTGACCCAGCCTCTGTAATTTGTAACAAAGGTTGCCAAATCCACAAAAGCCAGCATCATGATAAACTGTCTGATATTGTAATTTGCTTTTACAAGTTTCTCTTTCATTTTCCTCTTTTCTCCTGCGTTTCCTTTTTCTATTGCCACGGCACCCATATGTTCAGATGCACATTGATAATATTAACGATCCTCTCTGTCAGCGGGCAGATGCTGATATGCATGAGCGGCTGGAACAAAAGTGGATATATCAGCAATAAGACCGCATAAGGATATTTGCTTCTTAGTCCGTCTACTGTCTGTCGGCTTACCTCGGTCACTGCAGTATCACGCATTGCAAGCAGGGCGAGTAATACGACGGCATAATAACTGATGATAGAAAAGATCCAGCGACCATAATCTACTTTTAGTATCATATCCGGCAAAATTGTCAGAGCACCGGCGAGCACAATGATATATTTCCATTTGTCAATTTTTGTCTTAGCCTGATGCAGTAATTTTTTTGCAAATCCTATAGCAATCAGAATATAAGGCAGCATAAACAGGCAGTATAACGGAAATTCCACAAAATTCTGCTTGTGATACTCCCATTCCTTGGCTGATAGGTCCACACCCAGGATCTCATGATCCACAACTTCAATATGATAATCAGCATCCGGTCCCATACTGCATGCCGTATCGATCAACTGATCCGCGAATTTTTCTCCATCAATATGTGAAAATCCCTCAAACCAGATAAATAAAGCAGACACCGTAAGCATGGTCGCCAAGAACATAGCCAGATATTTTCGGCTGGTCTTATTCGAAAAGATGACTTTAAAATCATCCTCTCCTTTGATAGCATCCAGTGCTTTGTATAACTGCACTGCCAACACCATTCCCATATACATGAAAACATGTCCCTGATGGAACATCACGCCAATAGCGGAAAGCGGAACTGCCAGCCACTCTGCCTTTCCATAGACCATAAGAAGCACAGACAGCATACTGCACATGAGGCAATACATATCCAATCTTCCCAGATTATACTCGCTGGAAAACATAGGAATCGCTGCGATAAAATACAAGATGATAAAAAACTGGGCACTCTGTTTTACCTTTTCATCGCTCATCTTCAGGCATTTCATGCAAAAGAAAAATAGCAATACAACAAAGACCAGAAAACATCCTTCAAAGAAGACCATTGCCCAGCCAAAGGTATATAAATTCCAAGGCAGAATTCGATTTAAAAAGGCATAAATCGTTCCCAACAATCCACGTGAAATAAAGCCATAGCCATAATTAAAAGCAAGCATAGTCGTATTAATATTGCTTGTCGTTCCTGAAAAATTATTCCAAAAAAGCACAAAAGCAAAGAGGAGCATTACCCATGTAAATTTATTTTCTTTTATCTTCATCTATTTCAATCTCCTCTTATAAAAAATCCAGTCTCCGACATACGGTATTTTCCCGATTAGACGGACCAGCCCCCAGGCAATTCCCCAAACCAGCAGATAGGTAAGAATCATTTTCAGATATAGATTACTGTTCTGCTGACTAAGCCACGACATCATCATGAGTGCAATCATATTGTGTATCAGATAAATACCAAAAGAATCCTGTGACAGACGCTCCACGAAGGAGCAATTCTTTTGCACAAGCAGCATTGCAAGGCCAAACAGTGCCAGACCGAGCAAAATAATCCCAGCCTGGTCATACCAAAGGCTCACGTTTTCTCCCCTTCTGTAGCGAAGCCATAAATAGACCCCACACTCAATCCAGGCGAAAATGCCTGCCAATCCACATAAGATATAAGTGCCTTTTTTGTGTTCTGCTAACGTTGCTTGCCACCGCTTATATGTACCACCGATGAATATGTACAGGGCATAGGCTATATGCTGCGCCATAGTCTCCTGAGCAAGATTTTGCAGTAACAACACGCTTGCCCACAGCAAAAGTATGGTAATGAGGCATCCCCTGTTGGATAGTTTTTTCCAAATCAGTGCAAAAACAGGCAAAAGCAAATATAGTCGCAATATCACCGGCAAATACCAGGCATGTGACAAACCCGGAGCCTTGATAAACAATAGGCGCAAGACAAGATCTTTCGCCACAAATGGATCTTTTAGCACGAAAACCGAAAAAATCTCATATATGACAAACCAGATCTCTGTCACCAAAAAGAGATGCAGCCATTTGTGTAAATAAAAGTTTTTCCATTTACCATGGCTGTAGTCACGGTCTAGAAGCAGATAACCTGTAATCATAAAAAATAGTGGCACACCGCATCTGCCAAAAATTAGCAAAGTATATAGGATGATCTGCCTTGTCCCGGACATCTCCTGATATCCCGTCCAGAACATGCAGTTGACATCAATCACATGACACATGATAACCATCAGGATCGCCAAGGCACGGATATAATCTATAAATATAATTCTATTCTGTTTCATTTTTATCTTTCATCCATATCACTTACATTTACGAAACTATTTTTTGAATCAGCGGCAGCCTGCTCATCAGGCCAACCGCAATATAGCAGATAAAGGCTACCACGACAGTTTTTATCAAATTCATGCCCACAAAATAATGCTTGATACACGATTGAAATAAAGGGCTCCAAGAAAATATAGCTAACAAAATGTAGTGCAGATAATAAATCCCCAGCGTATTTTGTCCTATATATTTTCCTATGATTTTGCTTGCCAGATTCTCGCGGTTAAAAAACAGACTCTCACATATAACATACAGGCCGACCGCAATAAAGGCGGTAGAAAATCTGACATAGCCCAAGCTCAGATAAGTGTCTCCCCACATCACCAAGCCGGTCTCACGATATTTGACAAACATAAGCCCTATGAGACCTATCACCAGACACAGCCCCGACAAAGGCAATCGCCATCTATATATTCGCCTAGATTCTTTTCGGTCTGCACCTTGCTGATATTCCAGGAAAAATGCTCCTAACAGAAAATAAAACAGCAAGTTATTATTGTTGCCAAAGGTCAATATACTATTCCATGCCTGCAAGGGTAGTTCCCTTCCACATGTGATTTGTCCAACCAGCCAGTTTACCGACGGAAAAAGAATCCCTGTCAGACCAGATAGAATCATAACAAAGAATGCAATCTGCCTTCCCAGCTTGCCACCGGTAAATAAAAAATAGGTAACGGGATATACGATCATAAGCCCCAGATAGGCTATCATATACCACATAACACCAGTGTCCACACCCTCATAATCCTGTAAGAAGAATAGATACTTGATGGATGCCACGAAGGAAATCTCTGTTATCTTTCCTGCAATTCTATAAACTATTAAATAAAGCAAACGCCAGCAGATCAGGGTCATATACATAGACCCAAGACGCTTTGCGTGTTTTTTCCAGGTAAACTGTCTACTCTGATGAAGCACTGCTCCCGATGCCATAACGAAACAGGGAACGGCTCCCCAGGCTAAGGTCATCATCAAATTTCCTAACACTGAATTATAGGGCAACAAAACGTCATGACAATAAATCACCAGAAGCATACTGATGCCTTTTAACACATCCAAATATGCTATTCGATTCGTCTTTTGTAACATAACTTTTTCCATAACCTCTACCGCATCAACACTTTCCGCAGCCCCGTCATCTCGCGTCCCATCTTGCCTTCCACAAGGCCGATGAGTTTTTCCATGAACTCCTTGTACTCAACCGTTCTGCCATAGAGCAGCATCAGCAGAATGTTATACATAGCCGTACAGACGACAAATTTTAAGAAGATCTCCATCAATCCTCCCATGGCAATAAAACTACAAACAAAATATGTAAAGCCACCGACTGCCACGGCTGAAGCGGTATAGATAGAAAATATCTTGAAGTAGTGGCTGACATTTTTTTCAAAACCATGCTTGTAGGTAACCACTGCCTCCACCCAGAAGCAAACACCTACTGTGGAAACTAAGGTTCCGATCAAAACACCTACCAGGCCATAGTTGATAACCAGTGCGATGGAAACTACCAGGTTTACAATAACCTCAAAGATTGGTTTGTAGCGGTCGTACCAATAGAGGCCCATGGCATCTCGGAAGTTGAGTGTCACCTTTCGCATGCCACTCATGTAGAAGTTGAGGACAATCAAGAAGACTACGCTCATAGGGAAAAGATAATCCTCTCCAGCCCAGACACGGATAAAAGGATTGAACATGACAAGGAATGTCACTGCTGCATAGGAATGAATCCAGAAGCCTATGAAATTTAAAGTCTTGTAGACATGGAAGAGTCGTTCCTTGTCATCCGTAACGCTCAAGTTTCCGATACTTGCCACAAAGGATCCAAGGATTCCATTGATGGCGGTATTGACACTTCCTAAAAGCATGCGGTAGTTGTCAAAAATACCAACAGTCACAAGTCCAACAAAGGCAGAGATAATCAGGCTGTCTGTATTGTTGACCATGACATCGCCCAGCTTGTGCATGAACATGGCACTGACATTTTTAAAGATGCTCTTTTGCGTATCCTTGGAAGGCAGAGACTTTTTATCCTTTTTCAGATAAGGATACATGCGGTCGCACTTCCAGGCCAACGAAAGGTTTGTCAGGATATTGCAGATGATTTGCATCAAAAGATAAATGATGAAATTTTCAAAAACCAGAAGGACGATAATCTGGGCCACAAACTGGATGGTCATAAAGGCGGTCACATAAAGGGTACTGATGTAACCTTTTTGATGGCCATCGATCAGAGCTCTCTTGTATCCCCACAGGTAAGAGACGACCGTGTTTAACAGATAGAGCAGATAGATGCCAGTCAAACCGGAGATTCCCGGATCGTCGGCGATGAAATATTTTAAAAATGGAACCAGGCAAAGACCTGCTATCGTAATGAAGCCAGCCACATAAGAGTAGAGCTTGCGATAGAGGTTCATCAGTTCCGTAATCTCTTTTTCATCCTCTCTGGCGATTGGACCATACATGTGATAGATCATGGCCGTTCCAATACCAAGTTCTGCCAAAGAGAGTACGGATAAAATATTGCTAAAAAGTCCCTGAACACCCAGATATTCCTGGGAAAGCACACGAATAAAAACAGTTCGCGCCACAAAGGAAAGGATTAAGTTGACTACATATGAGCCCGAATTTGCCAGGGCATTTAAGAGGGTATTTTTTGTTCTCATTATATATTCCTTAAGTGCAATGGGCGCACTGCGCCTAGTATCCTATAAATTGTATTTTATCTTGATGTAAAATTCAACATTAGGTATGATAAATCGTGTATTTAATGTAATGTATCTTGGGGTTAAAAACCAAAAATAAGGGGTTATATGGAAATAAATCAAAAGAACAAAAAAATCAGCGTAATCGTTCCGGTCTACAATACGCCGACCGACCATCTCTATCGCTGCATAGAAAGTCTTTTATCTCAGGATTTCAAGAATTCTGAGATTATCATAGTAGACGACGGGTCCGATGATTCATGCAAGGAATCTCTTCGCCAAATAGCAGCCAAGGATTCCCGCATCCAGCTTTTTTTCAAAGAAAATGGCGGCGTCTCATCTGCCAGAAATTATGGTCTATCTAAAGTCACGGGAGACTATTTGACCTTTATTGATTCGGATGACTATCTCGATCCTACTGCCTGGTCTTTTTGCATAAATGCAATGGAAGAGCGCTCCGTAGATATGGTTTCCTTCGGATGGCAGGATCACCTGGCGGATGGCACTTTAATAGATCACTGCATCGTCTCTGATTTTTCCATGTCTACGCCTGGCAAATATAACAAGTGGCTAGAGGATCAGCGCCTTACTGCCATAGAAGAGACACTTGATGACGGGCGAAAGAATGTATATCTCCCAATAAATCATTCCTATGAAGACGGAATGATCTGTGATAGGACCCACTTTCTTACCGGAATCGTCTCAGACAATATCTATTGCGGTGGAGGCTATCCGTGGAATAAAATCTGGAAGACTTCAGCTCTTTTGGATTCCGATGGAAATCTGCCAAAATTTGACGAGTCCCTCACCATATACGAGGACAAGCTTTGGGCAATTGAGGCGGGAGCACGTATTTCTTCTGTTTTGATACTTCCGGAAATTTTTTACCACTATATCTTTTTGCCAGATAGTCTGACCCACAAAGACGACGATATCATCGACCGCCAACCGCTGGCTTACCAGGCTTACGATAAAATTTTAGACTTCCTGGAAAAAGACTATCCAAAATGTTATATCAAAGGCTACAATTTTTACTTTGATTTCATCTTTGACGATATCACCGTCCTAAAAGATGAGAAGCACCGAGATCTCTACCAAGAGCAATACAAGGAAACCAAAAAAACTTATAAGAGACTATGCAAACGCATAGCCCCTCGCACACTTCATTATCCAGTTTGTTCACCACAATTTTGCAGTTGGGCCAAGGAACATTTCTTGCCTTAGCTCCACCAGCCGAGGCCCAAGCCGGTGTTTATGTATCCGGCAAGTTTTGCCACGACACTACAGATTGCCACATCCCACAAAGGCTGAAAAATCAATGGATAGACCAGTAAAACCACGGCTGCAAAGCCGTGTTTTTTTATCCTTGCAACTTCCCCAGCAAAGGCTTTTGCCACGTGTTCATCTCCCATGGCAAAGAGAGCTAAAAGCACCACGCAGTAGTAGGCGATAATGGCATACATCCAACGACCGAAATCTACTTTTAACAACAAATCCGGCAAAATCGTTCCCGCTCCGATGGCGACAAATAGATATTTTGCCTTGTCTATTTTTTCTGCGGCCTGTGAAATAAGTCCCTTAAAGAAACGAACCAAAAGCAAAATATAAGGAATCATCAAAACGACAAAAATCGGAAACTGCACAGCATTCATCCGATGAAATTCCACTTCACGATCGCTCAGGTCAATGCCGAGTATCTCTTTATCCACCACATCCTGGTGAATTTTTCCGTCCTTGCACAAATGCTTTGCTGTAGCCACAATCTCCTCGTAGATTCCCTCGCCGTTGGCATGAGAAAAAAGTTCAAACCAGAAAAAGAGAATGCTGGCCACTATCAAAGATAAGGCAAAAATCGCAAAATATTTTTTTCTGTCCTTACCTTCTGTAGACAAAATCTGATACAAAAGCAGTACCAGAATGATGTTAAAAAACATGAAGACATAACCCTGATGCACCATGACACCGAGGGCTGATATAGGAATCAAAAGCCACTCTGCCTTGCCTTTAATCAGTAGCATGGCACCTATGATGCTTAGGAATATACAGTAGATATCCAGCCTGCCAAAGTTGTAGTGACTCGCAAACATCGGCACGGTAAATATAGTGAAAAAAAGCATGATATAACGCATGACATCGATGTAGTCTTCTTTGGCCTTTTTCAGACAGAGGACAAAAAGTCCCAGGACCGTTCCATAAAAAATCAGGGTGATCACGAGAGTATACATCACGCAGGCCTCGTAACTAATCATGTCAAAGGGAAGGATTTTATCCAGTCCCTGATAGAGCGTTCCGATCAAGCCTCTAGAGATAAACCCGTATTTGTAGGAAAATGCCATCATGGTTCCATTGATTCTATGAACCCAGGCCTCGTAGTAGCGAAGGAACAACAGAGCCCCTAGCAATATTTCTACGATGACAAATTCTTTTATCTTTTTACTTTTTTCTGGTGAATTCATGCTATTTTCTCCTGGTTTACTTCTAAGACTTCTATGCTGCTTGCGCATCACTTTCTTGAATCATATCCCATTTTATGCAAATTCCTACTGCGGCAGCTGCTGGCCTAGTACCTCCATCACAAGGGTGCGAAGTTTCGAAGATGCCCCCGATATAATCACGTCATAAAAAGGCATCAAAAACATAGGGTACAAAAGCACAACCCAAGGAACGGGAATGGTTGCTTTTATCTTTTCTTTTGTAGAGTCCAACTGGCTCGCTACGTCCTCATCGCCAAATAGGATGTAGACCATCAAAATGACGATGTAATAGGTAAATGTAGTGAAGGCATAGCGACCATAATCCACTTTCAAAAGATATTGTGGCAGGATGGTGCAAGCCCCCAAAAGGAAGGCAAGATGGGCCAGTTGCTTGCACGATTTGCTGCCGCCCTCGAGAGCATTTTTTTCAAAAAATCTGCTTCCCTTCTCTCGCAAAAAGAGACCCTTAAAAAAGTGCCAAACTATAGGCAGATAAGGGGCATATAAAAGCAAAAATGCAGGGAATTCTGTCCAGTTTAAAATGTGATATCTTGCTTCCGACTCGTAGACATCCTTGCCTAAGATTTCATGCATGATGACGGATTTGTTGTACTCCTCCCCATCTACGGAAATGGATTTTGCCGCAGCTACCACTTCCTCATAGATCTGGCTTCCATTGCCGTGGCTGAAAAATTCGAAGTACAAAAAGAGAGCAGATATGGTCACAAAAAATCCTGCAAACAAGACGATATATTTTTTCCTTTGCTTGCCGCTTCTGGTCATGATTTTATAAAAAAGAGGCAGCAAAATCAGGTTTGCATTGGTAAAGACAAAACCCTGATGTATGCACATGCAAAGGATTCCAATAGGGATGATAATCCACTCCGCCTTTTCTTCCAAAAGAGCAAAAAGGCAGATGAAGGACAGAATATAGAGGTATACATCCAATCTGCCAAACATCTCCTCCGACCAAAACATGGGGAAAAAGTATATGCCGCAGGCGATGGCGAGATAATACATGTTGTGGCGATTTTTCTCGGAAACTTTTCTGATACATTTGCCAAGGAAGCAAAGCACCATGAGGCTAAAAATCCAGGTGATTCCCCAGTTGAACCAATAGACTGCCTCATAGGTCATCAAATCAATCGGCAAGAGTGCATCCAGCCCCGCCCAGATAGTTCCAAGCATGCCGCGGGAGATAAAACCATACTTATAGGACATTGCAAAAAGCGTGGTGTTGTATCCTGTCATGGTATGGTTAAAATAACGCAGGTAGTAGAAAATGGCGAAGGCAAACATGGCCGCCATGAACTGCTTATATGTTTTCTTTTCTTTTTTTAATTGCTCTTCCATAGACAACGTTTCCTTATCTAAGTTCTATATCTGTCTTTGCCAAAAGTCCGTAGGAATTTTCGTATAAAATACAGTCCACTTCCACATCTTCCGGCAGTCGTTTTTTTAGGTAAAAAAGGATTTTCTCCAAAAGTTTTTTTGAGACAATATCTAAAAGTCCCGCTTCGGATAAAATATCCAGACAGCCTGTCGTAGTCACCTGATCCAACAGTTTTTGCAGCAAGTCAATCTCTATATCAATGCCTGCATCCCTTGCCGCCTCGATGGTTGCCGCCACCATAATCTCCATACGGCAATCCGCTTCCTTCGAGTGGGTATTCATGATTCCCCCAGCCACTTTCGCAAGTTTTCCTGTATGTCCCACTACGAGAATTTTTTTAAAGCCGACATCTACTGCCAAGTCCAAGGACTCTCCCACATAATTTGAAAAATGCACGACTCTCTTTGGATCAATTCCATAGGTATTTTGCAAAAAAGTGACGCCGTAGTTTCCCGGCACCATGATGGCCATAGCTTCTCCCTCAGCATACTTTTGTGCCAAGTCCAGGCGAATGGTATCAACAAGAGCCTTCTTGCTCATAGGTTCCACGATTCCTGTGGTTCCCAAAATGGAGATGCCACCTTCGATTCCCATGTGTGGATTAAAGGTTTTTTGAGCCACACTCTCTCCTTCTGGCACGAAAATCTCTACCGTCAAATGATCCTGATAGTCAAACAATTCACAGACTTCTGCCACTTCCTTTTTTATCATAGCCCGCGGTGTAGAATTGATGGCCGCCTCACCGACTGGCATCTCAAGCCCCGGACGAGTGATGGTGCCGACGCCTGCGCCACCTGTAATTGTGATGTTCTCGTCTTCTTTTGAAAGAGAAACCTTGGCACAGACCAAAATCCCAGTGGTCACATCTGGGTCATCTCCTCCGTCCTTTTTGATACCGCAGGATGCCCAGCCATCTCCAATTTTTGCCTCCATCACATCTGGAGTGTAGTCGATGCCTGCCGGAGTCGTGATGGTTATCTTATCTTTTTTATATCCTGAAAAAAGCATGTAAGCGGCGGCCTTGGCGGCAGCTGCTGCACAGCTTCCCGTGGTAAATCCTTTTCGCATCCTAATTTCCTCATGCCGGCAAAATCGCTCTATTTACTAACTGATTTTCAACTGGCAAATTCTATCTATTCTCTAACTGATTTTCAACTGGCAAATTTTATCTATTCTCTAACTGGCCTTTTATCGGAAAACCATGTCAATTTACTAACCTACAAAATTCTTCACACCTTTAAATTGAAAAATTTTATACATATCCTCTTACCACAAATGCAAGAAGGTCTCATTCAAAGGATTGGTTATGCCCTTTAATAGTCCGTTGATGTGCACATCCCAAAATGGCGTCAGGAGTGCTGTCAAAAGTAAAAGCAATATTGCGAAGGGGTACTTTTCCTTTATTTTTCCAAAGAGAAGGGACAATTCCCTTGCCACAATCTCATCTCCCATGGCAACAAGAGCCATCAAAACCACACCGTAGTAGGAAACCAGAGCGAAGACCCATCTGGCGTAATCGCACTTCATCAGAAAAAGCGGCATCAAGGTAAGTGATGCAATGGCACAAAACTGATACTTGCGCTTATCCATAACAGTCGAAGCCTTGGCGATGATATTTTTAAAAAGCTTGTATACAATCACGATATAAGGCGAAATGATGGCGATAAAAATCGGAATCTCAATCCAGTTCATAACGCGATACGGATACTCCACATCCGACAGATCAATCCCCAGAATCTCGTGGTCAATCAAGGTGTCGTGATACTTCATACCATGAAACGGCTTGGTCATGGCGGTAGCATTTGCGATAATCTCATCCACATATTTTGCCCCATTTCCATGGCTGAAAAACTCGAACCAGAGGAAAAGTCCGGAGCAGGCTAAAAAGCTCAAAAGCAAGACGAGACCATAATAGATGCGCATCTTTTTGCTCTGGGCAGAAAAGAGACGGTATACCAAAAGGGCCAGCAAAATGTTAAAAAACATGAAGACATAGCCTTGGTGGTACATGACACAAATCGCAGAAAGCGGCACCACCAGCCAAATCATTTTTTCAGTAATGATACAGATAGACGCTATGATAGTCAGGGCCAAAAGATAGATATCAAGACGGCCAAAGTTACGCTTGTAGGCAAACATGGAAATGACAAATACGCTGTAAAAAAGAATCAGATACTGGAAGCGAGGCAAATATTTTTCACTGCAGCGCTTCAGGCACTGATAACAAAATACAAAATAGAGGACATAGAAGGCCAATGTCACAATCAATGTAAAATACAAGACCGCCTCGTACTGAATCATATCCACAGGCAATATGGAATCCAACCACTGATAGATAGTTCCCGCCAGACCTCTTGAAATAAAGCCATACTTATAGGAAAATGCCAGAATTGTAGAATTATAAGGCAAAACCTGCTCATCATAATCGAGGAAAAAGATAGCACAGGATACCACAAATAAAATCCCCATAAAGCGGCGAATCTGCTGTTTTTTTGTCATTGTATTTCCTAATGTCAGATTGTTTTTTTCTTGCATAATCCACTCCGAAATCTACGATCTATAAAATCCATTGCTGTAGCCACAAGTAGTGAAAGAACCACATGGCCACACCAAATTTTAAGGCTTGCATAATTTATTTGCAAATCCAGCATACGATTTGCCAGTTCCAGGCATAGGTCTGTAGCCATGTTCCATAAGAAAATAGCCATACATTTTTCTCCCAAAAAGACAAAAGGTCGCCAGCTAAAAATTTTCTTCAAGAAATCCACCTGGCATACCAAAAAGATAAGACTTGTCCACACGAAAAGGGAGACAAACCACAAGTCCCGCAAGGCATCGTGAGTCTCTGCCAAATACAAACTTCCCACCAAAATGATGGCTGCCAGGATGCATGATAGAACCTGCTGCCATGTTACTGTATTGCCTTCTTTCGGCTCTTCCATTTTTTTGAAAGCAGCCATATCACTTTTTTCATCAGGATTGCGCCTTCCCATCTCCTCTAATTCGTCCATGAATCGACCCAGCACAACTCCAGCGAAAAAGGAGAAATAACCTCTACCGCTGGTGCGAAACAAAAGTGGCAGTCCCAGGGGATGAATCATCAAAAAAATTCCCAGAGCCATCATGGCAAAGTAGGCAAACATCTTTTGACTATCTTTTTTTAGATAGCGGGTAAAAAGATAATAGATGGCATAGCAGACAAAATAAACGCTGACAAACCAGCTGGGTCCATTGACCGCCAAGGCATCATTGTCAGAAATCCAGCCCGTCTGCAATCCAAGCAGAGAAACTATCAAGGCAAGAAGAGAATTGCGCAAGTCTCCGCCATCCGCATGAAGTACATACTCTCCAAATTTGAAAAAACCATATTTTTGCAAAAGCCAGGTGACGAGAGCCGCCGCCATCATCATTGGATAGATTTTTTTCATCTTTGGAAGGATGAATTTTTTTAAGGTAAGTCCTCCCTCTTCGATGCGCTTTTGATAAGCCCAGTAGAGTAGCAGGCCGCTTAGCATAAAGAAAATCTCTGACATGTAGACACTATATCTGGCTAAAAAGCCCATGGCCTTGGCCTGCCAAGCGAAACGTTCCGGCATGGTGCCAAAGAGGACTGTATAGTGAAATATATATGCAATTGCACAGGCACTAAGACCTCTAAGGCCTGTGATCTCGTCTCGTCTTTTTTTCATTATCTCAACTCCAAATAGTGTACTAATAGAAAATGCGAAGCCATTTGAATTTCTTTTGCAAAAGTAAAATCAGTTCTCCAATTGCCAGGGTTATGAGAAGAACTACCACATACAAGGCAGTCGTATTCCAGTAAACTCCATTTTTCTCCCAGAGATATTGTAGAGTCTCCATAACTCCATAATGAATGGCAAAAATCAAAGTGCTAAGCCTCCGCAAGTGCATGCATATTTTGGCAACTTTTTCTTTTTGTTTTTCATCAAATCGAATTGACATCTCATTTTTAAGTAACCATAAAAGAAGACAATACGACGAAGGAATCAAAAAGAACATGGCACCAAAACTTTGCCCCAATCCTCTGTCACGAATCACATGGGACTCGATTACCAGAAGAAGGAAGGCGATGATAGATGGCATAGCAGAATTTAGCACATCGGATAGTGATTTATTATCTGGCACTATGCTTGCACTTTTTTCACTCGATACCGTAGTTATAGGAACTGTATTTCTTGTTCCTTCATGATTTACCATACAAACTCGACGGTAAGCCACCCACATGCCTAGAGCACAAAAGAAAAATCCATAGGTGAGTCCATTTCCATACCAACCAAACACGCCGTTGATAAAGCCATCAAAAAATCTCATCACAGGCCAAGTATCCGTGATGCTGCTGTATTCCATGCGGGCCACAGTCAGCAAAAACCATGGGGCTGACAGGATAAGGCAGAGTTTCGGGCCGAGATATTTGCAGACCAAAAATGTAAGTGGCATGGCAATAATCAAAGCCGTGATAAACCACATGGCGCCGTAGTAGCCACTGAGCCAATATTTTTTCACAAGGCCAAGTAAAACCTTAGCCACAAGTTCTCCCCCTTGGATCGACCTGTACTCCCAAAGTGAAACGCGAATCACTCGCGGCAGATAAATCACAAACCAGGCCGTGTAAAGAAGCAACAGCCGCTTCATATAGTGGCCCATGCTCTTCCAAGACAACCCTGCTTTTATCTTTTTTTCAGCTTCTTTTCTATCTGAAAAATAATTTCCATCCATAGCCCGGGTAAAAATTTTTTCAAAAAACAGAAAGGCCGTTATCATAAAAAAGAGGGGATCGGCAATGCGCGCAATGATGTCATCGTAGACAAAAGCCACTTCACCGGAAAATGGGCGAACATGAATTGCCACCACCAAGATAGCCAATATGAACTTTGCGATATCAAGATTTGCGTATTGTTTTTTCACAAAAATCCCCCACAAGCCGCTCCACTACAGGGCCAATCCAGCGACGATAAAGAACTCCAACCAAGCTGCCAAAAAGAAGACAAGTTCCAACATAGACGATCAGCCAGAGGATGAATTCCTGGTCTGAATAGTAGGCATACTGTCCATTGATTTTTCCGACATACCAAAAGAGACCCATAACTGTCTCGTGCAAAAGGAAGACGAAGAAGACATTTTTGGCAAATGCGTTGATATGTTTTGACTGCGGAATAACCATATTTTTAAAAAGGAA
>CAVIOJ010000056.1:14527-27288 GCA_963644225.1 Lachnospiraceae bacterium
AAATACCGCCAGTCCCATGACGAATTGTCCCGGCGCGTATCGGCCGATAAGGTGGACCGCGATGTTGTTGGCTGCTGCATCATTTTCCATATGTCCTGGATATTTTACGTACCAGCATATAAAAAAGGTAGCAAGGAAACCAAGAAGATAAATAAGAGCCATCCAGACTTTTTTCGTAGGCAAAATCCATCTGGCGTAATCTCCCCTTCGCAGGTAACCCATGATAAAATATGTGGTCAAAAAGGCAATCAAGTCGTGCCAAAAATTCATCTCCAAAGTAATGGAATTCCAGACAAAGTAGGCAAACAGACCAAGGCAGACAAGTAGATGCAATCCCCGTGACATTGCCTCCATGCACTTATTGAGAAGCGGATAGACAAGCATCAACGCCATATAAGGAAGGATGAACCACCAGGCTCCGCCCAAGATATAATCCTCTACAAACCAGTTGTTAGGATCATATCCCAAAGTCCCGCGAATGGCCACAAAACGAATCACATATAAAAACAAGACCTGGATGGCAAAGGATAGGAATCGACGAACTATAGTGGAAATTTCCACATTCTTTTTTTCCAAGAGGAAATATGCACTCAGAGCGATAAAAGCATAGTCTGCCGTGATAGCTCCACCACTTGATAAAAAGAGGGCCCAGACAGCGTGCTTGTGATACTCCATAGTGTAGACGCCATTGTAGAGCATGAGGTGATAAGTTGGTATGGTAAGCATCAAAAGGATGCGAAGCAGCTCAAAATTTGACTGTCTTTCATTTTTTTCTTTCTGCATGTTTTCCTCCTTTCTTCACTTTGCTAATTAAAATAATTACTCGTATCCGACCACAAATCCGTCCGCCTCGCAGTATGTCAGGCCGACTTCTTTTGCGTCCGGAATATTGCTTATGTCAAAAAAGATATAGATGGTATCCGGGTAGGAAGCACCATTTTTTCGGCTTTCAAGCTCTGCTTTTGTCTGCTCATCCGCAATGCTACTCATATCCCGGCTCATGTAAGTTACATTTAAATCCATATCATTGCAAAGAGCATATTCCTCGAAAACACAGGACACTTGCGGATCACACTCGATGCCAAATTCCGTAGGCGGACAAAAAACAATGCGGCTTTTTGTCTTGGCGAGTTCCTCCCAGATGTCATCTGTCAGGTATTTTTTATAAGTGGTAGCTTCATCAGCATAGTCGTCCGCAGAAGCAAGAGCATAAGCTGATTTTTTGTAAGCAAGTCCCGGCCAGATGTCATAGATTTGCAGCACTATAAGCAAAATAAGCAGGACTCTTGCTGCAATATTTTTTTGGGGCAGGATATGTTTTTTTGTAACAGTATCTTTTTTTGCCGCAGTATCTTTTTTTGTTACAGTATCCCCCTCAGCAAATTTAGTCGGCGAGGTTGTCAGATTTCCTGTACCAGCTGCAAAAAACTTGCAGTAGCTATATAGCAAAAGCCCCATCGTTCCATAATAAACCGGCCAAATGAGACGGCCACAGGAACGAAATACGCTGAGTGCCTTGTAGATAATCCCCGGATAGGAAATGTGATACATCTGCAGGCTTCCAGCCGTCGCCGTCGGGGAGAGAGCCAAGAAGAGAAAGACAAGCATGCCGAGAGATATACTTATAATCCAGGATTTTCTCTTTCGGGCAATTCCTTGAGGAGTTGACCAAGAAGCCTGTCCTGATTTAGAGTCCTGGCACTTCTCAGAGTTCTCTCCTAACATAGGATCCTGGGTAGTTTCAGAAGCCTCTCCCAGCATAGAATCCTGGCTCGTTTCAGAAGCCTCTCCCAGCATGGAATCCTGGCTCATATTAACTCCCACAGATTTTCCATGCAAAACTCCACCGATGATAACCGCAATTCCAAGCAAAATCATGCCAAGTCCCAGATAGGAAAATCCCTCCTCCTGCCAGCCTGAGATGGTAGGAAGCGTAGACAAAAAGCTTGAATAATTCTGGGTTGAAAAAATATAATTTCGGTGGTCAATGACGCACAAGTCATTTCCTGGATTAAAAAACTGCAAAAGATTGAAGGACAGATTTTCAAGTCCCGTGGTAGAGGCAGATACATCTCCGTAAAAATAGCCCAGGATATAGCAGAGCAATCCCATAGAAAAAACAGGGCATGCGATATCAGCCACAATTTTTTTAATCTTTATCTTTTTTTCAAGAAGTTCCTGCAAAAGTCCGCAAAGCATGATGCCGAGAACCATTGGCACAAAGTAGGCATTGATAGCAGAAGCGACGCAAATCAAAAGTGTCCAAAGGAAACGCAAGTACCCTCTTTTTCCATTTCTTTTTTCCAAGAGAATATCTCTCCAAACCCAAAGGCAGATGGCAGCTACCACCAAAAAATGTGCGGATAAGGCACTATGGTAAAAGACACGTTTTAACATGCAAGGAGAGATGGAAAAAAGAAGAGCAGACGCCTGGCAAGAAATCAAATCATCCGTAAATCTCCTGAGAAACAAGGCGCCAAAGCCTCCCATGAGAATATAGCTCATCAGTTCAAAGAGGCCAAAATACTGGAAAGTCTCTGGAAGAAGCGGTGATAGACATTTAAAGATAACTGCAAAAAGCGGAATGGAATCCGTATAAACCACAGAAACAGCGGAAGTGTTGAGTCCTTGCATCAGGCCTAGTGGAAAGGCCCAAGGGCTCTTTCTATAGTAAACCCAGCCCAGATAATGCTGGGTCAAATCCCACAGCCCTTCCGTCGAAGAAGAGTCGTAAAGCCAGCCCACATTTGTCACATCCACCACAGAAAAGCCAAAAATACAAATAAAAACTAGGCCGCCCACGAGACAGCCTAGTAAAAATGTTCCCTTTGGAGTTTTTGCCTTTTTAAAAAAATTCATAAAACAAAACCGCTCCGTTTTAATCTTACTCTTGCTTATCATCCTTGTTTTCAAGGAAAATTTTTCGGGTGATGAAGTTGTAGACCATAACCACCGCTGTAGCGAAAATCTTGGCGCCTGCGGTAGCAAGGGTGTCTCCCACTAAAGACTGAAGCCAAGCCCAGTTCATATAGATCACATCGATACTAAAGAGGATGATGAGCTCATTGATAATAAGGCCAAAAATACTCAAGATCACGAAAATCACGAACTCTCTCTTGCGGTCCAAGTCCTCTCTGCGGACGAATACATATTTCATGGAAAGAATGTAGTTGACAATCACGGAAACGACAAATCCGAAGAAAGCACCTATCATAGCTGCTCTCGAAGTTCCCATGGTAAGAGCCACACGAAGTCCGGTAGAAACCGCCATGGTAATGACGAAATCAATGATGAAAGCGATGATTCCAACCACGCCAAATTTTAATATCTGTTCAAATAATTTTTTCATAATCTATCCTATTTCTTGGAAAAAGTATACTGAATGCGCACGCCAATCAGACGGAACAAAGTCTTTACGTAGCTGATGATAAACTTCACCAACTGGCGCTTTGACTCACCATACATACGCTTTTCAAACTTGATTGGCACTTCTCCGATGTGGAGTTCCTGGTCCTTTTTGTTGAGTTTCAGACGAAGCAGAACTTCTTCCAAAACGTCATAGTTCTCACAAGTCAAATTCACTTTTTTCAAAGCCTTGGTGTGATACATACGATAGTCGGTAGACAAATCGTTGGCATTGAGACCCAGACAAATACGAAAGGCAAAGTTGAGCATGTGAGACATTATCTGAGACGACTTGGCATCGTTGGTCACGCCACCAGCCACATAACGAGAACCGATGACAACATCATATTTGCCATTCATAAACATCTTGTAAATTTCTGGAATTTTTTTCGGTGGATGAGATCCGTCGCTGTCCATAATCAAGAACTTGCTCATGGTAGCGTACTTGATACCTGTGCGGAAAGCTCCGCCGAATCCCGGCTCCTCCTGGTTGATGTAGCGGGCACCGAATTCCTCGCAGACACCCTTTGTATTGTCGAGAGGCTTGGCAGTATCGACAACCAAAATCTCATACTCCTCACCACATTTTTTTACTTCTTCTATAATCTGTGGAAGCAGAACACGTAGATTCTCTTCCTCCTTGTATGCTAATAGGCAAACACTAATTCCCATAACGCACTTCCTTCCAAAAACGCAGACTCCCTGCAATTTACATATACTAAGATATATTACCACGGAGACGGCTTATTTGCTATATTTAATTTTCCCATCTTCTGTGAAAAATAGACTAATTATGCTATACTTTTTCAAGATTCACTCGCTGTGCCAGTCTGTCTCAGCAGCAGATAGCATATCAGCAGTTACAAAAATCATCACACACCTAGGAGGTATCATGGGAGAACGTCTTACAGCATCCGATGTTAAAAAAATAGAAGCCGAGATCGAGCACCGCAAACTTGTCGTACGCAAGCAGGCTATCGAAGCCGTCAAGGAAGCCCGGGCACAGGGTGATCTCAGCGAAAATTTTGAATATTATGCCGCAAAAAAAGATAAAAACCAAAACGAAAGCCGCATCCGTTATCTGGAGAAAATGTTGAAATTTGCCACCATCATCGACGATGATAACACAGAAGGTAAGGTGGGCATCAACACTAAAGTCACTATCTATATACCGGATGACGATGTAGAAGAAACCTACAAACTGGTCACATCTATCCGAAGCAGTTCACTTCGTGACATGATCAGCATCGAATCTCCTCTTGGAAAAGCTATCCGCGGTAAATCCGTAGGCGATACGGCCACCGTCAAAGTGGACGATTCTTTTTCCTACGATGTCGAAATCCGCGCCATCGAAGCTTTAGGCGACGAGGACGACGAGATACGAAGCTTCTAATCCAGTCCTCTTCTTTGCTTGTAAATCTGCTCTAGGATTTCTTTTTCATAGGCCTCATCGGAATAACCGGATATCTTTTGGAGAAGGCTGCTTTTTTTCGCCTCAACCAAGTCCAGTTTTGCCTTGAGGTCCTTGGCCTCGGCCTCCAAGTCATGAAGTTCTCTCTTCAAGGCTTCCAATTCTACTTTCTTTTCCATTTCCATGGACATATCCTCCTACGCTTATATCTAAGCTCTTTTATCCAGTCGACTGAGTTAAACCCCAATACTTTTTATCTGTCTTTTATTTTATCATCCTCAGGAATCAATTCAAGGGGAATCATGTAAGGCAAAATGTAAAGCAGCGGCATGACATACCTGGTGTTTCCATTGTCCGGTGAAACCATGCAAACTGCGATGGTGACGATAGGAACCAAGAGCAGGGAAAAATCCGTCTTTCGCTTCCACTTTATGTTATAAATCAGGGCAAATAAGAATAACCAAGGCCAGAGTCCGATGGACGCAAAAATATTTACCACTGGAATTTTTTCCGTAAAGAGAACTAACTGGTTAATCTGGTATCTTTGGGTCTCATACTCTATTGCATTTTCCACATACAGATAAGTATACTCTCCGTCGTCATCGTGCAACTGCAGGTAGTCATTAAACTTGTAGTAGACCAGACTTGATATCTTGTTGATGTCGTAGTACTGGTAGGTATTGTGAAAAAGTGACTCCACATAGACTTCCGGATGTTTTAAAAACATCTGCCACCAGACCTTAAAGTAAGCCTTTAAATCATCCTTTGTAGCCTCCTGGTTATAATATTTTTTCACAGGATCGGAAAGTTCCGGATTGTATTTCTTTGCCAGTTTCTTGTATGGCAAAATCGCATTGATAGCCTTCTTTTCCTTGGCTGTCACTTCCTCTGGATACTCGGTCACATAGCGGGCTGTCTGCTGAAATGGCACAGACAGAGCCTCCTGAATTCCTCCCGGAGCCACACCGAGAGCAGGAAGTAAAATGCTGCAAAAGAGCCATTTGTAGAGAATAATCGGCAAAACGATGGATAACAAAGTCGAAAGCCAGGCCTTTTTATATTTGATCAGGTAGATTACAGCCACGATAGCAAGGATGTACATGGCATAGACTTTTGTCAGTATCATCATACAAGCCACGAAAAAAATCGCCAAGACAAAACCAACTTTTTTCAAAGCAGTTCCGTGACTTCTTGCCACATGA
This sequence comes from Lachnospiraceae bacterium, assembly GCA_963644225.1. Taxonomy (GTDB): domain Bacteria; phylum Bacillota; class Clostridia; order Lachnospirales; family Lachnospiraceae; genus Pararoseburia. The sequence continues at coordinate 20,546 of CAVIOJ010000056.1, forward strand.
TGCATCATCAGAATAAAAATCAGGGCAAATGCCGCATAGACCGTATCCTTTAGCATACAGATGGCATACATAGGAAAAATCGGCAAAAACATGATAATCAAAAGAGAAAGAACCACTCTTTTTCTCGAAACTCCACAAGAACGAATGTAATACAGGGCTCCGGCAAAAATAAGAGACAGGATGACCATCTGCAAAAGCACATAAGCTGCCACTCCCTGACAAATATCGCCACGACCAAGCCCCCAATTGATAAAGGCATTGAAGATGATAGTCAAGATATATGGGTGGTGATTGGTGATAAAAATATCATCCCCCTGTACAGCCGACATTTCCTGGATATATGACGGAATCTCGTTGTATTCCATGATCATAATCACGGTATCTTCGTTGCTGGTTCCCGGATAAAAATAGATAAAATACGGAAGCCAGGCCAAGAACATACATAAAGCAAGCGCTAAAACCTTGATAGGAAGAGCATATTTTTTCTTGGAAAAGGCTATATATTTTTCTCTGAAAGCATAAAAGCGACCGCGATAGCTGCCAGTTTTCTGCTCGGCAATTTTATGAAAGAAATGCATAAAGAGAGCCACGATAAAATAGCTGATAAGGACATAGGCAGACCACTTGATGAAAAGTCGCTGATTTTGCAATTCTGCTGTAATGCCATTTTCCGCCAAGGCTTCTAACATAGCGTAGTAGCCGCCCCATTTTTTAAAGATCATGGCGATCAACTGCATCGTCGCAAAAAGAAGAGCAAAGACAGCTTCTAAAAGTCTCTCTTTTGCATCTCTTTTTATCTGCCAGACCAGATAAGCCGCCAAGCCAATTACAAGGGCAAACAAAAATGTGCGCAATCTATTAGCGGAAAAAGACCGATACATAGTTCTAGCATAAACCATCAGAGGATTGGTTAAATCTATCTCCGGACTATTTTCCAAAGTGACCGCTCTCGACAAGGACACAAAGGCCCCCATGGCGCCATAAATGCCCAAAAGCATAGCTATTATAAAAGGGGCAAGTTTTATTTTTATCGTAACTTCTTTCATATATTTTTACCTACAATGACCCATCGAACTGCTTTTGCCGCCCGATGGGTCCATATTTCGCGGAACAAATCACACGAATTTTACTATTCAAAGTAGTGCTTACAAGTCTTGCTGCAAGCCAGTCTGCATCAGCAGACCAAGAATATATTAAGCCAAAATGTCCTGACGCACAAGTGCTCGTTTTAATGCCAACTCAGCACGGGCCACATCAAGACCGGCTTCCTTGCGATTCAGACGGTCTTTCGCTCTGTCCTCCGCCTTTCTCGCTCTGTCCAAATCGATCTCATCCGGCCATTCCGCCACCTCTGCAAGCAGGGTTACTTTTTCTCCGAGGATCTCGGCAAAACCAGCATGTACAACCGCTTTTTTTGCTCCATCCGCTTCTGTGATGGTGACAATACCAGGGGCCAAAACGGTGGTAAGAGGAATGTGATCCTTGTACACACCAATCTCGCCCTCTGTGGTTGTAAATTCAATCATGCTTGCCTGTCCACGGTAAAAGATACGGTCTGGCGTGATGATCTCCACATCAAACAAATTATCTGCCATAGTCGCCTCCCTTATTGCATACGGGCACGTACTTCATCGATGGTACCAGCATTCAAGAAATGTCCCTCTGGAACATCATCATGCTTGCCCTCTAAGATCTCGCGGAAGCCACGAATGGTCTCAGCGATTGGCACGTATTTTCCTTCCAATCCAGTAAACTGTCCAGCAACGAAGAATGGCTGTGACAAGAAACGCTGAATCTTACGAGCACGGCTAACTACTAACTTATCATCTTCTGAAAGCTCGTCCATACCAAGGATTGCGATGATATCCTGCAACTCTTTGTATTTCTGTAAAATCTCCTGAACACCACGAGCTACTTCAAAGTGTTCCTGACCTACGATACGAGGATCAAGGATACGAGATGTTGATGCAAGTGGATCAACAGCAGGATAAATACCAAGCTCTGCGATAGAACGCTCCAATACGGTGGTAGCATCCAAATGGGCAAATGTAGTAGCTGGCGCTGGGTCAGTCAAGTCATCGGCTGGCACATATACCGCCTGAACAGATGTGATGGAACCACTCTTGGTAGAAGTAATACGCTCCTGCAAAGCACCCATCTCTGTCTGCAGTGTTGGCTGATAACCAACGGCAGAAGGCATACGTCCAAGCAAAGCTGAAACCTCAGAACCTGCCTGTGTGAAACGGAAGATGTTGTCGATGAAAAGAAGCACATCCTTTCCACCCTTGTCACGGAAGTACTCTGCCATAGTAAGACCGGTAAGTCCAACACGCATTCTCGCTCCAGGTGGCTCGTTCATCTGACCAAACACCATACAGGTCTTGTCGATAACGCCTGACTCCTTCATCTCATAGTAGAGGTCATTTCCCTCTCTGGTACGCTCTCCAACACCGGTAAATACAGAATATCCACCGTGCTCAGTAGCGATATTGTGGATCAACTCCTGAATCAATACGGTCTTACCTACTCCGGCGCCTCCGAAGAGACCGATCTTACCACCCTTCTGGTATGGGCAAAGCAAGTCAACGACCTTGATTCCTGTCTCTAACATCTCTGTAGAGGTAGCCTGTTCCTCGAAGGCTGGTGCCTTTCTGTGGATTGGCATATATTCTACATCTTTTGGTGCATCAATCTCATCGATAGGTTCTCCCAAGACGTTGAAGATTCGACCAAGTGTCTGCTCACCAACAGGTACCGAAATCGGCGCTCCTGTGGCAACTGCATCCATTCCTCGAACCAATCCGTCCGTAGTTCCCATGGCAATACAACGCACCGTGTCATCACCCAAATGCTGTGCTACTTCTACAACCAATTTATCTCCACTTTTTGTCTGGATATTGATTGCATCATTAATCTCCGGAAGCTGACCTTCGGAAAATTTAATATCAAGTACCGCACCGATAATCTGAGTGATTTTTCCAATATTTTCTTTTGCCATATTTTCACTCCTAATTTATAAGTTTATAAAATCCCCACCAAACTAAGAAATCGCTTCCGCACCGGCGATAATCTCTGTCAATTCCTGGGTAATGGATCCCTGTCTTGCGCGGTTGTACTTCAGTGACAGATCACTGATCATATCCTCCGCATTGCTGGTCGCAGAATCCATGGCCTGCATACGAGCACCATTTTCACTGGCAACTGCCTCGACCAATGCTCCATAAATCAAGCTGGTAATATACTTTGGAATAATAAGTCCCAGTGCTTCTTCTTCATTTGGTTCAAAATTCATCATCAAACCTTCGTCTGCTGTTGCAACATCCTCTTCCTTTGGACTGACAGGAAGTAGGCGAAGCAGTGTTGGCTCATGGCTTACCGTATTTTTAAAATGGGTATAAGCCAGATAAATCTCGCCGATCTCACCTGCTGCAAATGCTGCTAGAACTTCGCTGCTGATTTGCTTGGCATCCTCATAGGTTGGTGCTTCCATCACCTCAGAGTAGTCCTTTGCCATGGCATAGCCTTTTCTGGCAAGGGCTTCCTGTCCTTTGTGACCAACGGAGTAAACTACCACATCTTCTGCTGGCAGATCCCCACCGGTAATCAGGCGAACGATGTTGGAATTGTAACCTCCGGCAAGACCTCGGTTCGATGTAATCACGATCACTGCTTTTTTTGTCGACTGTCCTTCCTTTAGGTAAGGATGGTTGATATCTCCTGCTTTTGCAAGCATCGAGCAGACCGTCTGATACATATACTGGAAGTAAGGAGTTGTCTCCTCCGCCTTGCTTTTTGCTTTTTGCAGCTTGACGGTAGAAACAAGTTTCATGGCTTTTGTGATTTGCTGAGTACTTGAGATACTCGTTTTTCGTCTTTTAATGTCCCTCATTGAGGCCATCTAATCTCACCGCCTTTGCTTATTTGTAACTCTTCTTACATTCCTCAATTGCCTGTACTAATTTTGCTTCGGTTTCCTCTGTCAAAACTTTTTCACTGCGGATAGACTCTGGAATTTCTGGATACTTGGTATCTACATATTCAAAGAGTGCTGCCTCAAAAGTAAGAACATCCTCTACCGGAATATCTAACAGGAATTTTTTCGTTGCAGCGTAGATAATCATGATCTGATACTCTACTGGCATTGGCTTGTACTGTGGCTGCTTGAGCATCTCCTGGATACGAGCACCCTGTGCCAACTTCTCTGTGGTATCGGCATCCAATTCTGATCCGAACTGGGCAAAAGAAGCCAACTCACGATACTGGGCCAACTCCACACGAATAGGAGCTGCAATCTTTTTCATAGCCTTGATCTGGGCAGAACCACCTACACGGGATACAGAAAGTCCGGCATTGATAGCTGGTCTCTGTCCTGCATTGAAGGCCTCTGTCTCAAGATAAATCTGACCGTCTGTGATAGAAATAACGTTGGTCGGAATATAAGCGGATACGTCTCCCGCCTGTGTCTCGATAATAGGAAGTGCTGTAAGAGATCCTCCGCCGAGAGAGTCATTTAATCTGGCTGCACGCTCTAACAATCTAGAGTGAAGGTAGAATACGTCTCCTGGATAAGCCTCACGTCCTGGTGGACGACGAAGAAGCAATGAGAGTGTACGGTATGCCGTAGCATGCTTGCTCAAGTCATCATAGACAACGAGAACATCCTCTCCATTTTCCATCCATTCCTCACCGATAGCACATCCTGCATATGGTGCAATATACTGCAAAGGAGCAAGCTCACTGGCTGTAGATGCTACTACTGTGGTATAGCTCATAGCTCCAAATTCTTCCAATGTATTTACGATAGTTGCAACGGTAGAAGCCTTCTGACCGATGGCAACGTAGATACATTTTACATTCTGGCCCTTCTGATTGATGATGGTATCAATGGCGATGGCTGTCTTTCCTGTCTGGCGGTCACCAATGATAAGCTCTCTTTGTCCACGGCCAATTGGAATCATGGAATCAATAGCCTTGATACCTGTCTGAAGTGGAGTATCTACGGACTTACGAGAAATAACACCGCTTGCAACTCTCTCGATCTGACGGAATTTGTCGGTCTCGATTGGTCCCTTGCCATCGATTGGCTGTCCAAGGGCGTTTACAACACGTCCAAGCATCGCATCACCAACAGGCACCTCTACTACACGTCCGGTTGTCTTAACCGTATCACCTTCGTTGATATTTTTGCTGTCACCTAAAAGTACGGCACCAACATTATCTTCCTCAAGGTTTAGGACCATGCCATATACTTCTCCAGGGAACTCCAAAAGTTCTCCCTGCATAGCATTTTCAAGTCCATGTATACGTGCAATTCCATCGGCAACCTGGATAACGGTTCCGACGTCTGCCACCTGTAGCTGCGCTGCATATCGTTTCATTTGCTCTTTGATCACAGAGCTAATTTCTTCTGGTTTTAAATTCATGAAGCGCTTTCACCTACTTTCAACTGTATTTTCGATAATTCCTTTGAAAGCTCGGATAGTTTTGTGCGAACACTGCTGTCCACCACGCGATCTCCGATTCGAATTACCATACCGCCGATCAAATCGGCTTCCACTGCATAGTTCATACGAAATGCTGTATATGCAGTTGTCTCTAACAGACGATTCTCAACCTGTTTTTTCTCTTCCTCGGACAAGTCCATAGGCGTTGTCACATAGGCGATACCGATTTTTTTCTCCTCGTATGCTCTAGCCACGAAGTAACGAAGCACTTCCGGCAGGTTGGAAAAATGGCCTTTCTCCACAATCATGCGAATGAGTCCGACGAGTTCATCGGAAATCTGTCCCTTAAAAACAGTTTCCACCATCTGCATTTTTTCTTCTTTTGTGATGTTCGGGTGTGTCATCATCTGACTGAATTCCTGATTGGCTGCAAGCACCTCAAGAAGTCCCTGACTTTCCTCAAGATAGTCATCCAAACGATCCTGTTCCATGGCCAGTTCAAACAATGCATCCCCATACACATTTGAAACTAATTTTGCCATGTAGCATCACCCATTTCCTTCAAAGTCTCTTCCACGAGAGAACTCTGAATGCTTGTATCAATGTTGGCAGCAACAACCTTTCCAGCCATGGCAGCTGCAATGGTAATCATCTCCTGCTTCATCTCGTCAGCAACTCGTTTCTTTTCGAGTTCCGCTTCTTCATTGGCACGAGCGATAATTCTTGTGGCTTCTTCCTTGGCTTCAGCGATAATCCTGGTCTCATTTTTCAGAGCCTTTTGTCTTGCTTCGCTAAGAATAGCCTCTGCCTCTTTTTCTACTTCCTTCAGACGTTTCTCGTACTCTTCCTTGGTCTTTGCGGATTCTTCCTTGTCAGCTGCTGCAGATGCGATATCAGCTTTGATTTTTTCCTGACGATCTCTTAACAACTTACGTGCAGGGTTGAAAAGCAGATATGACATGAGCAAAAACAAGAAAAACACGGAAATACCAAGACTTACAGAGTCAAATAACAACTGAAAATCTAAGTCAAATAGTCTTGTCATAATCTATCTGTAGTTCCTCCTTTCCTGGGAAATTCCAAACTACATCCATTAGCCTACTAATGGTTTTACGAAAAGAAGTAACATAGCAACAAGCAAACCATAAAGACCTGTGGTCTCTGCAACGGCCTGTCCAAGTAACATGGTTGACATGATTTTTCCCTGAGCTCCTGGATTTCTACCAACAGCTGCTGCACCGTAACCTGCTGCGATACCCTGTCCAATACCAGGTCCGATACCTGCGATAACTGCAAGAC